>SLSQ01000098.1 GCA_007130355.1 Trueperaceae bacterium | reverse complement strand
GGGTCACGTCGCCGGTGACGACGACGGTGCTGCCGAACCCCATGCGGGTGAGGAACATCTTCATCTGCTCGCCGGTCGTGTTCTGCGCTTCGTCGAGGATGATGAAGGCGTCGTTGAGCGTGCGCCCGCGCATGAACGCGAGCGGGGCGACCTCGACCACGCCGGAGGCGAGGTTCTGCTCTGCGCGTTCGGCCGGCATCATGTCGTACAGGGCGTCGTAGAGCGGCCTCAGGTACGGGTCGATCTTGGCCTGCAGGTCGCCGGGAAGGAACCCGAGCTTCTCGCCGGCCTCGACCGCGGGACGCGTGAGCACGATCCGCTTGACGCGTTTCGCGAGCAACGCCTGGACCGCCATCGCGACCGCGAGGTAGGTCTTTCCGGTCCCGGCCGGACCGATCCCGAAGGTGATCGGGTTGCGGGCGATGGCGGCGACGTAGCGCCGCTGGCCCGCGGTCTTCGGCTTGTGGCGTCCGGGCAGCCGGACCTCGCTTCCCGCCGGTTCGCCGGCGGCGTCCTCTCCGCTCGCGCCGTGGGCGGCGAGGTCGTTCAGGTCGGCGTGCTCCAGTTCGGTCAGGGTCAGGTCGCCGCCCGCACGGATCGTGCCGAGCAGATTGCGGAAGGTCCGTTCCGCTTCCGCGACCTCGTCGGCGTCGCCGCTGATCCGAAGCTCGTCGCCGCGCGCGACGACCTTGGCGTCGAGGCGGCGACGCAAGAGCTTCAGGTTCTCGTCGTTGCGGCCGAACAGCCGCATCGCTTCGGCGGGGCTACGGAGCTTCAGGGTGACCGACGTTGCGATGGCGTCCTCCTCGAGCCTTTGGACACGGGCGGACCGAGCACGACGCTCCAGACGAGTCCTCGGACCACGTCGTCGCGTCCCCCGGGCAGCGGAAGCCGACGGGACGCGGCACGGCCGTTCGGCGCCGGTTGCGGATCGCGCGTCGGTCGCGAACGCCGTTGCCGGTTCCGCGACCGGAACCGCGTCCGATCCGCCTCGGCGTCGGCGTCGGCGTCCTCGCGTTCGCCGACGGGCGCGGGGCGGAGGTCGCCGCCGCCCCCGGGGAACGGGGTGGAGCCGCTCCCGCGGGAGCCGGCCGGCGCCATGGCGGTGCCCGTCCCGACCGCAGGGGCGCCCGTCGCCGTTCCGGACGGCGAGGCGGACGTGCCGGTACGGGCCGAAGCGCCGGTGTCGCCGATCGAGCGGGCGGGAGCGCTGACGAGACCTCCGTCCGAACGGTCCCCGCCCGGCGTGGAGGCTTCGGCTTCGGGACTCCGCCCCTCCATCGCTTCGCGCACCCTCCGGCGTGCCTCCTCGAGGCGCTTGGAGAGTTCGTCGTCGACGGAGCGAGGCTCCGATCGGTCGTCGTCCGTTCCCTCGCCGCCGGACCCGGTCGGAGCGCTGCGGGGCGCTCCCGGGGCCTGCTCTCCGGCCGGGCCGGCCCGCGGCCCGGCTTCGGCACCACGCCCGGCCGGGTCGCCCGGAGCACGTCCGGGCGGCCGCTTGCCGGGCGGAGGAGCTCCGCGCCGCTTGGCGCCGCGCATCATCGCGTTGATGACGAACGCGGCGACCAGGAGCAGCGGGAGCAGGTCGTCGAGGCTCACCGAACCGGGTCGTCCTCGCCGCTGCCCTTGCTCGCGTCGGCGATGCCGCTGCGCATGTCGGTGTCCGACTCGATGTTGCGGAGGTTGTAGTAGTCCATGACCCCGAGGTTGCCGGCACGGAACGCTTCGGCCAGGGCGCGCGGCACGTCGGCTTCCGCCTCGACGACCTTGGCGCGCATCTCTTCGACGCGGGCTCGGTTCTCCTGCTCCGCGGCGACCGCCATGGCGCGGCGCTCCTCCGCCTTGGCCTGCGCGACCCGCTTGTCCGCCTCGGCCTGGTCGGTCTGCAGCTGGGCGCCGATGTTGCGGCCCACGTTCACGTCGGCGATGTCGATCGAGAGGATCTCGAAGGCGGTTCCGGAGTCGAGTCCCTTCTCGAGCACCGTCTTGCTGATGCTGTCCGGGTTCTCGAGCACCCGCTTGTGCGAGTCGCTGGAACCGATCGAGGAGACGATGCCTTCGCCGACGCGGGCGATGATCGTCTCTTCGCCGGCGCCGCCGACCAGGCGCTCGAGGTTCGCGCGCACGGTGACGCGTGCGGTGCTGATCAACTCGATGCCGTCCTTGGCGACGGCGCTCACGTTCGGCGTCTGGATGACGCGCGGGTTCACCGAGACCTTGACCGCGTCGAGCACGTCGCGCCCGGCCAGATCGATGGCGGCGGCGCGATCGAACGGAAGGGCGATGCGGGCCTTGTCGGCCGCGATCAGGGCGTCGACCACGCGGTCGACGTTCCCGCCCGCCAGGTAGTGGGCTTCGAGCTGGTCCTGGCTGACGTCGAGACCGGCCTTCTCCGCCTTGATGAGCGGGTTGATGATCCTGGCGGGCGGCACGCGCCGCAGGCGCATCGCGACCAGGCTGACCAGGCTGACCTTGACCCCGGCCGAGATCGCCGCGATCCACAGTCCGATCGGGATGATCGTGAACAGGATGATGAAGAACAGAACGACCGCGCCGGCCACGATCAGGAAGGGAACGTCGATGCCCATAGAGGAGCCTCCTAGAGAAGTACGGGGGAGTTCAGGTCGCCGACCGGTCGTCGGTCCGCGGAGACGGTTCGTCGGGGTCCGAGGCGGACGTGCCCGCATCGGACGCGGTCGATTCGGTTCGGGGCGGTTCGGTTTGGAGCGATTCGGACGGGATCGGGGCGGGCTTGGACGGATCGATCCGGGGTGCGCCAGGACCGCTGGATCCGGACGCGTCGCCCGGCCCGGAGCGGTCGTCCGGCGCCTCGTCGACCGCACGGACGGTGACCCGGTTCCCTTCGACCCGAAGTACGCGTACGGCGCTCCGGGCCGAGACGAACTCGCCCTCGGTGACGACGTCGATCCGTTCGTCGCCGAAGCGAGCGACGCCGGCCGGCCTCAGGTCGCTGGTCGCGACGCCCGTGGTCCCGTCCAAGTACGAGAAATCGCCGACGAGACGGGCGCCCTTCGGGTCGAGCGAAACGGCGCTGCCCCCGGCGCCCGCGCCCGCCAGTCCGCCCCCGATGCGGGCGGAGAGGCGCAAGCCGGACGCGATCCGGCTGCTCGGGAGCAGCCAGAAGAGCAGCCCGAGCAGCACGCCGCCGCCGATCACGAGCGTCGCGAGCACGGTGAAGGCGTCGCCCTGGAAGATCCGCATGACGGCCACGGCGATCGAGGCGAGGCCGAGGATGCCGGCCACCCCGAACCCGGGAACCACGAGCGCTTCGATCGCGAGCAGTACCAAGCCGATCAGGATCAACACCACGTCGAGCGTGGTGGCCGGCGTGGCGACGAACGCCGTGGCGGCGAACAGTCCGAGCGCCACCACGCCGATCGCGCCGGGCACGCCGAAGCCGGGGGTGAAGAACTCGAGCGCCAGGCCGCCGATGCCGAGCAACAGCAAGATTCCGGCGATCAGTGGACCGGCCAGGAAGACGCCGAGCCGCTCCGTGAAGTTCATCGCCAGCGTCTCGGTCGGCGCCCCGCCGTAGCCGAACGCCGACAGCGCATCGTTCAGGTCGCGGGCGATCAGGTCGGCGATGTCGTACTCGACGGCCTCGTCGGCGCTCAGCGTGACCAACTCGCCGCGGGCGGAGAGTCCGGGGATCTCCCGAGCCGGATCGACCATCGCCTCGGCCACCTGCGGGTTGCGGCCGCGCGCTTCGGCGACGCTTCGGAACCTGCCGCGCACGGCGCTCGAGTACTTCTCGTCGACCGGCGTCGTGCCGCCGATTCCGATGCCGACGGGGAGCGCCGCGCCGATCGCCGACCCGGGGAGCATGGCGAGCTGCTCGGCCGACATCGCGATCAGCGCCCCAGCGCTGTAGGCGGTGTCGACCACCGCCAGGACCGGAACGCGCGCCTCGTTCATGATCGCGTCGACGATCCGCTCCATGCTGTCGATCCGGCCGCCGGGGGTATCGAGCCGGAGCAGGACCGCGAGGGGACGGACCTCGTTCGCCAGAGCGATGCGCGAGGAGACGTACTGCGCCGTCGCCGGGGTGATCTCGGCGTCGATCCGTAGGATCCACACCGAGTCCTCGCTCTGAGCCTGCGCCACGCCGCTCGGAAGCGACCCCACGAGGGCGGTCAGGACGACGATCAGCACGTACTTCACGGTCGCGATCACGCCGAGAATCGTACCACGGGGCCGAGGGCGTCCCGGCATCGCTTGGCACGGTGCGGACCGCTCTGGTACGATTCGTCGGCGCGGCCGAGGGCGTATAGCTCAGTCGGTAGAGCGGCGGTCTCCAAAACCGTAGGTCCCGGGTTCGAGTCCTGGTGCGCCCGCCACGCCGTCCGACGCCGTTCCGCCATGTCGCGGAACGGCGTCGTTTCGCGTGCCCGTACGTTTCGACGGACCCGTCCGGTCCGGTGACGAGGCGCCGGGCGCGGCCGGAGCCGGCGGCGCGCGTCGGCGCGACCGCAGAGCCGAGCGCCACGCTCTGGTATCGTTCGGGAACGAGCGAAGGAGGCCTCATGGACGCCGTAGCGACACGCAACGACCCGAAGATGACCTTCACCGACGCCGCCGCCCGCCGCGCCGCCGAGCTCCTCGCGGACCGCGACGGCGACGCCGCGGTCCGCGTCTACGTCAAGTCGGGCGGCTGCAGCGGCTACCTGTACGGCATGTCGATCGACGAGCGCCGCCTCGAGGGCGACCGCGAGTTCGAGGACAAGGGCGTACGGATGGTGGTCGACAAGATGAGCTGGCCGCTGCTCGCCGGCAGCGAGGTCGATTACGTCGAGAACATGATGGGCGGCGGGTTCAGCGTCCACAACCCGAACGCCAGCAGCAACTGCGGTTGCGGCAGCAGCTTCCGGACCGACGGCGTCGAGGCGCCGGACGGCGAGGGCGCCGCGGGGTGCGCACCGGCCTGACCCGAAGCCCCGCAGCGAACGGCACGAACCCGTACGGCACGATTCTGCGGCGCCCCGAGCTTCGGGACGCCGCAGAGTCGTTCGGGTCCGGCGGGCGCTGCGCGCTCGCCGGTTCCGGAGCGATCCGGTCAGTCGGTCGGCGGCAGGATGACCGCGTCGATCACGTGGACGACGCCGTTGCCGGCTTCGAGGTCGGTCATGATCACGGTCGCGGTGCCGTTGAGGACGACCATGCCGTCTTCGACGGTCACTTCGATGGTGGCGCCGTTGACGGTCTCGACGGTGGCGCTGCCCATGCCGGCCTCGATCGCGGCGAGGACGTCCTCGGCCATCAGCGCGCCGGGCACGACGTGGTAGGTGAGGATTCCGGCCAGGTCGGGGCTGGCGAGCAGCTCCTCGGCGGTGAGGCCGAGCGCCTCGAGCGCGGCCGCGAAGGCGTCGTCGGTCGGCGCGAAGACGGTGAACGGACCGTCGCCCTGCAGGGTGGCGACCAGGTCGGCTTCGGTCACGGCGGCGACGAGCGTCTCGAAGCCATCGTTCTCGAGCGCGACGTCGACGACGGTCGCGGGCATCGAATCGTGTCCGTCTGCGAGGGCGGCGCCGAAGGCGACGGCGAGCGCCAGGGCGAGGGCGGCGAGGGCGGTCTTGATGGAGCGGGTCATGCGGGCCTCCTTGGAAGGCGATGGAGGGGACGGCGTCCGGGAGGGGGGAAATCGGTCGCCGTCCGCTCCGGGACGGACCCCGGTCTCCCGGGGATGACCGGAGCGTAGCGCCTCAACGGTGTACAGACTTTGTCCAAGCACACGATTGGCCTGGGCCGAACGGACGCCGCGCCCCGGATCGGGGCGCGGCGTCGATGCGTTCAGGTTCGGGAGCGGCGGCCGTTCGGCCGCGCACGATCACTCCTCGGCCGGGAGCAGCACCGCGTCGATCACGTGCACGACGCCGTTGCCCGCGAAGAGGTCGGTCGTGGTGACGGTCGCGACGCCGTTCAGGACGACCGATCCGTCCACGACGGTGGCCTCGATCGCCTGACCCTGGACCGTCGTCACCTCGGCCGTGCCGCCGCCGGCCTCGATCGCGGCGAGCACGTCGGCCGCCGCCAGTTCACCAGCGACCACGTGGTAGGTGAGGATGCTCCCCAGCTCGGGGCTCGCGAGCAGCTCCTCGGCGGTGATGCCGAGATCCTCGAGCGCCTGGGCGAAGGCGTCGTCGGTCGGGGCGAAGACGGTGAACGGACCGTCGCCCTGCAGGGTGGCGACCAGGTCGGCCTCGGTGAGGGCGGCGACCAGCGTCTCGAAGCCGTCGTTCTCGACGGCGATGTCGACGACGGTATCCGGGAGCACCGGCTCGACGGCGTCGGTGGCGGCGGGGGCACAGGCGGCCAAGGCGAACGCCGCGAGGCCGAGGACGAGGATCGAACGGACGAGTGCGGGCATGTGGACCTCCATAGGTGGGAACCGGCGAGCCGGCTCGGAACGGCGAGCCGCGACGAACCGTTCGCCGCGTTCATCGTCACGCTACAGGATCCAGGCTGTCTAAACTTTGTTCAAGGATACCATCGGGTCCGGCCGTCGCCAACGTCGCGTGCGGCCGCCCCACGTTCGGGGCGGCCGCACGGCCGCTCGGCGATCGATCGTGCGCTGGGCTCAGCCGGCTTCGTCCTCCCGACCGGAGATCGCCTCGTGCGTCTCCGGCGACCACCGCAGCACCGGACGGCGCGCGGCGGCGACCTCGTCGAGCCGACGCACCGGCGTCGTGCGCGGCGCGGCCGCGAACGCTTCGGGATCGGCGACGGCCAGCTCGCGGATCCGGCCGAGCGCCTCGGCGTACGCGTCGAGGGACTCGAGCGATTCGGTCTCGGTCGGCTCGACCATCATCGCCTCCTTGACCACCAGCGGGAAGTACACCGTCATCGGGTGCATCCCCTCGTCCAGGAGCGCCTTGGCCACGTCGAGCGTGCGCAACCCCTCGGGCGGACGAGCCACGAACTCGTGCATGCACGACCGGTCGTAGGCGGAGGGGTACCCCTGCTCCGCCATCCGCACCCGCAAATAGTTGGCGTTCAGGACGGCCTTCTCGGCCACGTCCCGAAGTCCGTCCAGGCCCAGGGTCCGGATGTAGGCGTAGGCGCGGACGAGGTTCCCGACGTTGCCGTAGTACGAACGCATCCGGCCGATCGACCGGGGTCGGTCCTCGTCCCAGCGCCAGCCGTCGTCGCCGTGCGTCAGGACCGGCGCCGGAAGGTACGGCGCCAGGTGCTCCTTGACGCCGACCGGGCCGGTACCCGGACCGCCGCCCCCGTGCGGGGTGGTGAACGTCTTGTGCAGGTTCAGGTGCACCACGTCGAAGCCCATGTCGCCCGGGCGCGCCTTGCCCACGATCGCGTTCAGGTTGGCGCCGTCGTAGTACAACTGCGCTCCGACCGCGTGCGCCGCGTCGGCGATCCGCCGGATCTGCGACTCGAAGATCCCGAGCGTGCTCGGGTTCGTGAGCATCACCGCCGCGACCTCGGGAGAGAGGGCGGCCTCGAAGGCGGCCACGTCCATCTCGCCGTTCGGTCCGGTCGGCACCTCGACCACGTCGTAGCCGACCATGCTCGCCGTCGCCGGGTTCGTCCCGTGCGCGGCGTCCGGCACGATCACGATGCGGCGCTGGGCGTCCTCGCCGGCCGCGCGGTGGTAGGCACGGATCATCAGCATGCCCGCCAGTTCCCCGTGCGCGCCGGCCGCAGGCTGGAGCGTGACCTCGTCCATCCCGGTCAGGACCTCCAGGTCGTGCTGCAGACCCCCGAGGAGCGACAGGATCCCCTGCGCGCTCTCCGGATCCTGGTAGGGGTGGAGGTCGGCGAAGAGCATGGCGGCGTCCTCGTGCACCTTCGGGTTGTACTTCATGGTGCAGCTCCCGAGGGGGTAGACGTTGCCGTCGATCGAGAACTGCCGGTGGGCGAGCTGCGTGAAGTGCCGGACCAGATCGAGCTCCGAGACCTCGGGCAGCTTCGGAGCCACCTCGCGCAACGCGGCTCCGGCCAGGAGCTCCTCGACCGGCGGCCCATCGACCCGCGGCGGCCGGGCGGCACGTCGGCCGGCCCGAGACCGCTCGAAGAGGAGGGGGGCGTCGTGCCCGCTCACCGGACCGCCTCCGCGCGACCGGCGCCGACCGCGTGCAACGCCGCGACCAGCGCATCGACCTCGTCCGGCCGGGTGAGCTCGGTCGCGGCCAGGAGCACCGCCGGGCCGAGGCCGTACTCGACGGGCACCGGCACGCCGGCCCGGACGCCGGCCCGGTGCAGGTCGCGCCGCAGATCGTTCGGATCGCGTGCGACGCGCAGCGGGAACTCGGCGAAGAACGGTCCGTCCCGCACCACGTCGAAGCCCTCCCGCTCGAGACGGTCCGCCAACGCGTACGCGTTGCGCACCGTGCCGGTCGCGACCTCGCGCAGGCCCTGAGGTCCGAGCGCGGCGACGTTCACCGTCGCCATGAGGGCGGTCAACTGGTGGTTGCTGCAGATGTTCGACTTCGCCTTGGCGCGTCGGATGTGCTGCTCCCGCGCCTGCAACGTCAGCACGAACCCGCGGCGGCCGTCCACGTCGGACGTCTGCCCGACCAGGCGGCCCGGGAGCTGACGGATCAGACGCTCCCCGACGACGAGGAACCCGAAGTGCGGGCCGCCGTACTGCGCCGGCACGCCCAGCGTCTGGCCGTCGCCGGCCGCCACGTCCGCGCCCGCTTCGCCCGGCGCCTGCAGCAGCGGCAGCGAGATCGGGTCGACCGCGGCCACGAGCAGAGCGCCGGCCGCATGTGCCGCCTCGGCGAACGGTTCCAGGTTCTCGATCCGGCCGAGGTGGTTCGGGTTCTGCACGATCAGGCAGGCAGCGTCGGCCAGGTCGGCCGGGACCGGCGTGGCGAGCCCGCCGAGGTCGACCACGTCGAGCGTCGCGCCCAGCGCGTCGAGGTAGGTGGCGAGCACCTGCCGGGTCTCGGGGTGCACGCCCCGCGACGCCACCACGCGTTCGCGACGGGTGGTGCGCATCGCGAGCAGCGCCGCTTCGGCTACGGCGCTGGCGCCGTCGTACATGCTGGCGTTCGACACCGGCAGTCCGGTCAGCTCGCTCATGATCGTCTGGTACTCGAACGTGGCCTGCAGCATCCCCTGCGACACCTCGGCCTGGTACGGGGTGTAAGCGGTGACGAACTCCGACTGGAAGGTCAGATGACGGGTGACGGCCGGGATGAAGTGCCGGCGCACGCCGCCACCCAGGAAGTTCGGGCCTCGAGACGCGTCCGCGTCGGCCAGATCGCGCAGGTGGTCGAGGAGCCGGACCTCGTCCATCGGCTCGGCCAACGACAGGCTCGGATCGCGCAGTTCGGCGGGCACCGAGGCGAACAGCGCCTGGACGTCGTCCACGCCGATCGTGGTGAGCGCCCGCCGGACGTCGTCGTCCGTGTGCGGCGTGTACGCCACTACGCCTCCTCTTCGCAGACCGACCGGTACGCGTCCGCGTCGAGAAGCTCGTCCCGCCCGTCGTCGCCCTCGACCCGGAGGCGGAAGAGCCAGCCGGCGCCGTACGGATCCTCGTTGATCCGCTCCGGTGCGGCCTCGAGGTCGTCGTTCACCTCTTCGACGGTGCCGGTCAACGGTGCGTAGATGTCGCTGGCGGTCTTGACGCTCTCGACCACCGCGACGGCGTCGCCGGCGTCGACGGCGGCACCGACCTCGGGCAGTTCGACGAAGACGACGTCGCCGAGCTGATCCTGCGCGAAGTCGCTGATGCCGACGGTCACGATCCCGTCCTGCGGTTCCGACGCCCACTCGTGCGTCGCGGCGTAGTTGCGGTCCTCGGGAATGTTCATGGTTCCTCCAGGAGCCCGCCCCGCGCCCGCGGGACGGTCAGAGCTCTCGGCACGATACCCGCCGTTCAGGGGCGGTAGAAGGGGATCTCGGCCACGACGGCGGGGGTGGCCTGACCCCGGATCTCGACGGCGATCTCGGTCCCGACCTCGGCGGCGTCCGCGTCCACCCAGGCGAACCCGATCGCGTCGCGCGTGAGCGGCGAGACGGTGCCGCTGGTGACCGTGCCGATCGGCGTGCCGTCGCGGCGCAGGACCCGGTACCCCTGCCGCGGGATGCCGCGCGCCTCGAGCCGCAGACCGACCAACCGTCGGCCGCACTCCGGGACCTCCGGCCAGCCGTCCCGGCCCGCGAACGGCTTGTCCTTGACCACCCACGAGAACGGCGTGCAGCGGGGATCGGTGTCACCGGTCAACTCGTGGCCGAAGAGCGGGAAGCCCGCTTCGAGCCGCAGGGTGTCGCGCGCGCCCAGGCCGCACGGTTCGGCCCCCTCCGCCAGGAGCTCGTTCCACACGAACACGGCGTCGTCCGGTCGCACGAACAGTTCGAAGCCGTCCTCGCCGGTGTAGCCGGTACGCGCGAGGCGGATCGGCCGATCGTCGAACTCGGTCGGCAGGGTGTCGTTCTTGCGGACGGCGGTCAGGTCGGCCGCGACCCGGCGGTCGAGGAGCAACGCCGCGCCCGGCCCTTGCAGGGCGAGCAACGCCCACTCGTCGCTCACGTCGGCGACGTTCGCGCCCGGCACCTCCGCCGCGACCGCCGCGAGCCGTTCGTAGGCGGCCCCGCGATTCGCGGCGTTCGCGACCAGCAGGTAGTCCTGTTCGGTCAGGCGGTAGACGTACGCGTCGTCGATCAGACCGCCGTGGTCGTTCGGGATCATCGTGTAGTGCGCCCGGCCCACCCGCAGCTTCTTCGCGTCGTTGAGAAGGGCGGTGCGGAGCGCGTCGAGCGCGCCCGGCCCGCCGATGCGCAGCTCCGCCATGTGGCTCACGTCGAACACGCCCACCCCCTCGCGGACGGCGGTGTGCTCGTGCGCGATGCCGGAGGCGTACTGGAGCGGCATGCGCGTACCCGCGAAGTCGGTCATGCGGGCACCGAGTGCCTCGTGGACGTCGGTCAACGGCGTCGTGTTCATGGGCGGCACGCTACCACCGCGTCCCGGCCGGTTCCGTACGTTCAGGTCTTCTGCGCGAGCTTCTCGAGCACCATGCGCGACACGCCCTTGAGCGGCTCGAACACCCCTTCGAAGCGGGAGGCGACCGCCTCGAAGGCGGGGACCGTTCCGGTCGGATCGAGCACCTGGCGGATCATCTCGACCGGCAACGCGTCGTCCAGGTCGCGCTTGTTGATCTGCAGCACGTACGGGATCTCCGACAGCCGCAGGTCGTGCTCGAGCAGGTTCTCGCGCAGGTTCCGCAGGCTCTCGGCGTTCGCGCGCAGACGGGAGGGCGCACTGTCGGCGACGAACACCACGCCGTCGACGCCGCGCAGGATCAGCTTCCGCGACGAGTTGTAGAACACCTGGCCGGGGACCGTGTAGAGGTGGAACCGGGTCTTGAAGCCGTTCACCGTTCCGAGATCGAGCGGCAGGAAGTCGAAGAACAGGGTCCGCTCGTCCTCGGTCGCGAGGCTGACCATCTCGCCCTTCGCCTCGCCGGGCACGCGCTCGTAGATCATCTTCAGGTTCGTGGTCTTCCCGGACAGGCCGGGACCGTAGTAGACGATCTTGAAGTTGATCTCGCGGGCGGCGAAGTTGATGGTGCTCATGAGTCCCTCGGGCCGAACAGGCCGTCCAGCAGCTTCTCGGTCGATTCCGACCAGCTCGCGTCGAAGGTCGGGGCGGGCGCGTCCGACTCGCGCAGCGCGGCGAGTTCGGAGCGGATCTCCACGGCGGCCCGGGCGGCGTGCACCTTGACCTTGCCGAGGGTGGTCTTGCCGTCGAACACCGCCAGCAGCAGCGCGTCGGGGCCGAGCTCCTCGACGTAGGTACCGACGTCGGCGCCCTGCTGGACGATCTCCCGGAACCCGTCGTCGCCGAACAGCTTCGCGATGGCGGCGTTCGCCGAGTGGTTCGACGCGACCAGCGTCGCGAGCGAATCGAGCGACGGCGGCGCCGGAGCCCACACCGCCCGGGCGTGCAGCAGGACGAACCCCTTGCGGTCGACCACCAGTGCGTAGCGCGCCTTGGCCCGGTCCAGGAGGTCGGAAAGGTGCTCGCGAACGCGCTCGTGGGCGGCTCCGTACAGGTCCACCGACGGTTCCAGCATGCGCGGAGGATAGCACGGGGCTCGGACGGCGCCGCGCCGTGGGGTAGGGCGCGGCCGCTTGCCCAGATACCGGGCGTGCGGTACACTTCCCGGGCTCGAGATCGTGTGGCGTCGCGGTGGCGCGACCTCGAGAACGCACGTCCAGCACGGCGATGTAGCTCAGCTGGTTAGAGCGCACGACTCATAATCGTGAGGTCCGGGGTTCAAGTCCCCGCATCGCTACCAACGACGACGCCCGTCCGCCCACGGTGGACGGGCGTACGCGTTCACTCGCTCCGGTAGAACCGGCTCGTCTTGTAGTGCTCCTCGAACAGCGCCTTGGCGAAGGTGCCCAGCGGAACGGCCAGGACCGCGCCCAGCAGCCCGGCGAAGGCGAACCCACCGATGACGGCGAGGATGACCGTCACGGGGTGCAACGTCGTGGCGCGCGCCATCACCAGCGGCGTCAGGACGTGGTTGTCGATCTGGTTCGTGACCACGAACACCAGCAGCACGAACCCGACCTGCCACCAGCCTCCGGCGATGGCGATGACGAGCGCGGGGACGGCGGGCACGATCGAACCGACGAACGGCACGACGTTGAGCAGTCCGGCGAACAGGCCGATGAGCCCGGCGAGCGGAAGGCCGACGATCGTCAGCCCGACGAAGACCATCACCCCGACCGCCGCGGCGATGAGGAGCTGCCCGCGGATGAAGCCGCCCATCGCCGTGTCGAGCGTCGCGGCGAGCGCACGGACCTCCTCGCGGTAACGACGCGGGAACGCTTCGAAGAACGACGCCGTGAAGCGATGGAATCCCTGCAGCACGTAGACCGTCAGGATGAGCACGAGCACCGCCTGGACGACGCCGGACACGGTCCCGCTGACGAAGCCCACCGCCGAGACGCCGAGCTCCTCGAGCCTGGGGGCGAGCATCGAACCGACGCGTTCGAGCACGTCGCCGAAGGTCGCCAACGGCCCGCCGATCAACTGCATCACCGTGTCGGGCATGAGGCGCTCGACGTTGTCGGGCAGATCGGCGAACCAGGCTCGGGCGGAGTCCGTCAGCGCGATGCCGTCCTCGCCTTCGGTGACGAGATCGCCGACCGCCTGGACGGCGAGCGCCGTCACCAGCCACGTCGCCACGACGAGGGTCGACGCGACCAACGTCACGCCGAGGCCGCGCGGAACCCGGCGCCGTTCGAGCGCGTCCACGACGGGGTTCACGACGTAGGCGAGGCCGAACGCTGCCAGAAGGAGCGTGCCGGCCGGGTGGACCGCCCGGAAGGCGAGCACCGCCAGGACGGCCAGCGCGACGGCGGCGAACACCTTCACGTACGGGTTCGCCCAGACGGTGGTCAACGCCTCGTGCACGGCGCGTCCTGACGTCTTCGGTCGCGGTGGCGGCTCAACGCGAGCGCCCAGCGGGGGAGGGGGTTCGGAAGCTGCGGCCGCCGCGCACGCCGAAGCGCACGACGGGGGCGAGCTCGAGGATCGTGCCGATCACGGGCCACGCGAACCGCGCGGCGCAGCGGACGGTGCGGCCCGGCGCGGCGCCGAGCAGCACGCCCGCCACCAGCGCGAGGCCGACGCCCTGCCACGGCCGTTCGCGCATCAGGCGCGAGGCTCGGACGACCAGGGCACGCTCCGGACGCGCATCGTCCGCCAGGGCGACGAGTCGGGCCTTCGCCGCGGCGACGCGCTCGTCGCTCAGCGACGGAGTCGGGCGAGGACCAGCCACGCGACACCCCCTGCCACGATCCACATCGTGAGACCGACCGTCCCTGCGGCGAGCGCCTCGCCGAGCCTCGGCCGAAGCGCCGCGTAGAACGACCAGGACAGGAAGACGCTGCCGGTGAACAGCGCCCCGCCCGCCGCGGTCGCCACGATCGCGGCGACCGCGCCGCGCACGAGGAGCCCTTTGGCGCTCCGTTGAAGGCGTCCCGCTTCGGCCTCGATCAGTTCGACGACGGCCAGCAGCAGGCGCACGACGTGCTGTACCACGAGGCTAGCTCCGCCGGGCGATCAGCATCCCGAGGACGACGCCGATCCCCAGGGTCGCGGCCGCGCTGACCAGCGGACGCTCTTGAATCGTGTCCTGAACGCTCTTGACGGCGTCCTCTCCGCTCCGGACGGCGGCGGAAGCGGTGCGCTTCTGCGCCTCGAGCGACCTCCGCACCTCTTCCTCGAGGCGTTCGATGGCGGCCGACGTCGCCTCCTGCACCGTGCCGGCCGCCTGCTTCGCCGTCTTGGCGCCATCGTCGGACAGCTTCTTCACGTCGGCCTGAAGCTTCGCGAGCTCCTTCTTGAGCGCCGTGACGTCCTTGTCGAGCTCGGAATCGGCCATGTCGTTCCTCCCGTGGGCGAGGGTCGGTGCGATCCGGCGGTTCAGCCCCGCCGCCGTACGAGCCAGCCGATCGCGACGCCGACGCCGAGCGCGGCCGCGACCATCGGGAGCGGATTCGCTTCGATACGTTCCTCGACGCGCGACACGACCTGTTCGCCACCGGCGACCGCGCTGGAGCCGGCCTTCTTGACCGCGTCGAGCAGGGCGTGCGCTTCGGTCTCGAGGGTGCGCAGGGCGGCGTCCGTCGCCTCGTGTCCCGTCACGCCCGCCTGCTGGGCGGCCGTGACGCCGCTCGTTCCCAGTCGTTCCAGGTCCTTTTGGACGTTCTTCAGGTCTCGCTGCAGCGACGCCAGCGCCTTCTCCAGATCACGATCGGCCACGACGGGGCCTCCATGCCTTCGGCCCACGGCGAGTCTGGTGGCACGAGCCCAGGTGGCTCCGCCAGCGACCCCGGGTGGTTCCTTGACGTCGTGGACCGCTCGGGAGTCGAAGCTAGCACGCGGGTGCGCGAGGCCGGGACGCAACCGTACCTCCCGGCCGGACGCCGACCCTTGCCGTTGGTGCCGGGAACGGGGGTCGAACCCGTACGCCCTCTCGGGCAGCGGATTTTAAGTCCGCAGCGTCTACCGATTCCGCCATCCCGGCGCGTCGCGTGCGCCGCGAGTCTATCAGGGCCCTTCGCGGCCGCGTTCCCACGACGGACGGCCGGACCCGCCGTACTCGTCGCGCGGCTCGAGCGTGACGTCGCGCCGTCCCGAGACGAACGGTTCGACGTGCACCGTCACGGTGACGTCGTCGAGCCGGTCGGCGACGTTCGCCTCGACCCGGTTCGCGATCGCATGGGCCTCGGCGACGGTGAGATCCGGTGCCACGAAGACGTCGACCTCGACGAAGCGCGCGTGGCCGGAGCGACGCGACCGCAGCCGGTGGAAGCCTCGGACCTCACGGTCGTCGTTCAGCACGTTCATGATCGCCCGCTCCTCGGCGCCCGGAAGCCGTGCGTCCATCAGGCTCGAGAACGCCTCGGTCAGCACCGCCCAGCCGACGCGCACCACGTGCACTCCGACCAGGAGGGCGACCACGGGATCGACGACGGTCCAGCCGGTGGCGGCGACCACCACCACCGAGGCGAGCACGCCGACCGACGACCACACGTCGGTCATCAGGTGCCGAGCGTTGGCGATGAGGGCGGGCGAGCCGTGGCGGACCCCCACCTCGCGCAGGCGGGCGGCCACGAACAGGTTGATCGCCGTCGCGGCGGCGGCCACGGCCAGGCCCGCGACCACCCGCTCCAGCGGCTGCGGATCGAGGAGCCGCTGGAACGCCGTCGTCAGGATCGCTCCGGCGGCGATCAGGATCATGCTGCCTTCGAGCGCGCTCGAGAGGTACTCCGCCTTTCCGTGCCCGTACGGATGCTCGAAGTCGGGCGGACGTCGCGCCGCACGGACGGCGATCACCACGGCGACGGCCGCCGCCACGTTGGCCACCGACTCCGCCGCGTCGGAGAGCAGGGCGACCGATCCGGTCACGAGGTACGCCGCGACCTTCCCGGCGAACACGACGAGCGCCGCCGCCAGGGTGAGGGCGGCGGCGCTCCGAGGGCGGCGGGATCGCGTCACGGCGACCGCTCAGACCAGGTACGCCATCGCGTCGGCGCGGTCCTCGACCGCCCGGTCCTCGTCCCAGCCGAATTCGCGGGCGAGCAGACCGTTGACGCGCGCGAGCGCCTGCACCGCCGCGTCGCGGTCGACGAAGGCGAGCCGCGTGCGCCGCGCCAGGACGTCGGTGCTGGTGCGGGCCAGCTCGTTCCGGACGGCGTGCAGCACCTCGGCTTCGAGGTACGGATGCGCGGCGTCGAGCCGGGCCTCGAGCCCCTCCGCCAGGGCCAGCCGCGCCACCTCGGGCGCTCGGTCGCCGTAGGCGTGGTTGAGGTGGCTGGCGACGTCCGGTTCGAGACCGAACCGCTCCTGGAGCTCGCCGGCGCCGGTAGGGGAGTAGCCGGCTCCGCCCACGATCATCGTCGTCTCCGTACGTGAAGGACCCGCCGTCAGCTCCGCCGTCTCGACCGCTTGGTCGACGGCGTCGAGCGCCATCCGCCGGTAGGTGGTCCACTTGCCGCCGGCGATCGTGAGCAGTCCGCTCTCCGACCGGTGCACGACGTGGTCGCGCGAGAGGCCGGCGGTGTCGGCCGCCTCCGGATCGGAGACGAGCGGCCGGAGCCCGGACCAGGTCGCCTTGACGTCGGACCGGTCGACCGGCACGCTGAAGTACTTGCGCACGTGGCGAAGGACGTACTCGACGTCCTCCTCGGCGGCCTTCGGGTGCGGCTCGATCTCGGCGGGGGCGTCGGTGGTGCCGACCAGCGTATGCCCCAGCCACGGCAGCAGGAACAGCACGCGGCCGTCCTCGGTCTCGGGGATCAGCAGGCCGGTGTCGGGGGGCGAGAAGCGTGCGTCGAGCACCACGTGGATGCCGCTGCTGGCGCTGAGCATCGGCGCGACCGAGGGGTCGTCCATCCGCCGGATCGCGTCGCTGAACGGTCCGGTGGCGTTGATCACCGCTGCGGCGCGGACCTCGGCGACGTCGCCGGTCTCGCGGTCGCGCACCTCCGCTCCGCGGAGCCTGCCCTCCTCGTGGATCAGCGCCGTCACCTGCGCATGGTTCGCGACCGTGGCGCCCTGTTCGGCGGCGGTCAGCGCGATCGCCACGTTCATGCGGGCGTCGTCGAACTGACCGTCGTAGTACACGACCCCGCCACGCAGTCCCTCCGGCTTCAGCATCGGGAACCGCTGGAGCGCCTCCTTGGCGTCCACGAACGAGCTGGGCGCCAGGTTCGACCGCCCCGCCAACCAGTCGTACATCTTCAGCCCGGTGCGGAAATAGGGGACCTGAAGCCACTGGTAGAGGGGCGTCACCAGCGGCAACGGCCGCGCCAGATGCGGCGCGAGCCGAATCAGCACGGCGCGCTCCTTGAGGGCGTCGCGCACCAACGCGAACTGGCTGCGGTCGAACTCCTTGACCGCCTTCTCGAGGTAGCGCACGCCGCCGTGGATCAGCTTGGTGCTGCGGCTGCTGGTACCGGCGGAGAAGTCGTCCCGCTCGACCAACGCCACCGACAGCCCGCGGGTGGCGGCGTCGAGCGCCACGCCCGCGCCGGTCGCCCCGCCGCCGATGACGAGCAGGTCGAACGGCTCGCCCCGCAGTCGGCTCCAGATCTCGTCCCGTCCGTGCGTCGTCATGCCTCCGCCTCCCAGCCTTCCGTCCGGCCCACCGCGCGGGCCCAGCGCGCGAGCGTCGCTTCGCGCTCCGCATCGGGCGCGTTCGGCTCGAAGCGGGCGCCCTCGCGCCACTGGGCGCGCAACGACGCCCGGTCCGGCCAGAACCCGACCGCCAGGCCCGCCAGGTAGGCGGCGCCCAGGGCGGTCGTCTCGGTGACCTCCGGGCGCACGACCGGTACCTGGAGCAGGTCGGCTTGGAGCTGCATCAGCAGGTCGTTGTTCGAGGCGCCGCCGTCGACGCGCAGTTCGTTCAAGCCGAAGCCGGCGTCCGCCTCCATGGCACGGACCACGTCGTGCACCTGCAACGCGATACCGTCGAGCGTGGCCCGTGCCAGGTGCGCCGCCGCGGTGCCGCGCGTGATGCCGAAGATCGCCCCGCGGGCGTGCGGGTCCCAGTGGGGGGCGCCCAAGCCGGTGAAGGCCGGGACCACCGTGACGCCACCGGCGTCGGGCACCGAACGGGCGAGGCGTTCGATCTCGGCGGCCTCGCGGATCAGGCCGAGCCCGTCGCGCAGCCACTGCACGGCGGCGCCCGCCACGAAGATGCTGCCCTCCAACGCGTAGGTGAACCCGGCCTGATCCCACGCCACGGTGGTGAGGAGCCGGTTCTTGGACGGTACCGGCTCGGGGCCGGTGTTGAGGACCAGGAACCCTCCGGTTCCGTAGGTGCACTTGCCCATGCCGGCATCGAAGCAGACCTGACCGAAGGTGGCCGCCTGCTGATCGCCGGCGACGCCCGCGATCGGGACCTCCGCCCCGAACCAGGAGGCGGGGACCGTGCCCACCGTGCCGCTGCTCGGCACCACCTTCGGCATGACCGCCTCGGGGATCGCGAAGGCGTCGAGCAGCTCCTCGCTCCACCGGCGTTCGTGGATGTCGTAGAGCATCGTACGGCTGGCGTTGCTGACGTCGGTGGCGTGCACCTCGCCGCGGGTCAGACGCGCGATCAGCCAGGCGTCGACCGTGCCGAACGCCAGTTCGCCCCGCTCGGCCCGACGTCGGGCGTCCGGAACGTGCTCGAGCAGCCACGCGATCTTGCTGGCCGAGAAGTAGGCGTCCGGGACCAGGCCGGTCCGGTCGCGAATGCGGTCGCCGAGGCCGGCCTCGACCCAGCGGCGCACCTGGCCGGCGGTGCGCCGGTCCTGCCACACGATCGCCGGGTGCACCGGCTCGAGGGTGCGCCGGTCCCAGAGCACCGTCGTCTCCCGCTGGTTCGTGATCCCGATCGCGGCCACGTCCGACGGCGCGAGGCCGGCACGCGCGAGCGCTTCGGTCGCGACGGAGCTCTGGCTGCTCCAGATCTCGTTCGGGTCGTGCTCGACCCATCCCGGCCGAGGAAAGGACTGACGGAACTCCTTCTGGGCGCTGGCGATCGGTCGCCCGGCGTCGTCGAAGAGGATCGCGCGGGAGCTGGTGGTCCCTTGGTCGAGGGCGAGGAGCGCGGACGGCATGCGGGACCTCCGGTCGGGTGCGTCAGTCGAGGTCGGAGAGCGGAGCGAGTCGGACGCGCGCCCAGGCGCGTTCACCAGCCAGGCGCCTTCGCAAGGCCACGTCGCCGTGCGGCAGTCCGGCGGCGCGGCGTCCGACGGAGCTGTCGAAGCGGCCGGTCCGGAGCGCGGCGCGGACCGTGTCGAGCAGGGCCCCGTCGCTGATCGCGTGGCGGCTGAAGGCGGAGAAGGCGAACGCGCCGGTCTCGGGGAAGGCGTGCACGATCAGCCACGCTTCGTCGAGGAGCACGACGTGGCTGGTGCCGTCCGGTTCCTCGAGCCGAGCTTCGACGCGCCCGCCGCCGTCCCCGTCCGGCTCGAGCCGATCGGCGAGGTCGTGGAGCAGGCGCCCGAGCGCGTCCGGATCGGCCAACGGTTCGGTGCGGGCTCGGCGCCCGTCGAGACGGAGAGAGGTTCCGGTCACGAGCGGTTCGGTCGCGGTCACGCCTTCGACCCTACCAGCTTCCGAGGTCGCAGGAGCCGCGTCGTGCACGGGTCCGAGGGGGTGCGTCACTCGCCGCGGACCGTCCGGGCGGCCCGTTCGAGCTCGGCGCGCACGTCCGACTCGGGATCGTCGAGGATCCGCTGCAGCGCCCGTTCGACCGGACCCCAGACCCGACCCATCTCCGGCACCGTAGGGATCGGCCGAGCGTCGTGCAGGGCGACCGCGAACCCGCGGATCTCAGGACCGACCCGGTCGGAGCTGCCGGCGGATCGCGATGCCGGGACCCGTTCCGCTTCGGCGGCGTAGTCGCCCTGCGCCTCGCTGCGGACCAGCCACTTCACCAGGTTCGCGATCTCGGTCCCCGTAGCGCCGGCGCTCGGCACGACCACGCCGTCGACCGTCATGAACCCGGTCCACGGCGTCCCGTCCGCGAGCGGCGGCAGCGGTGCGACGCCGACGTCGACCCCGGCACGGCGCGCCGGAGCGACCGCCCACGGCCCGTCGATCGTCATCGCCGCGGCGCCGGACCGAAAGCGGGAGGTGGCGCGTGCGTAGTCGGTTCCGGACGGGATCTGTCCGTGCTCGAAGCGGAGCGCCCGCAGGGCGCGGACGCCACGGACCGCCCCGTCGCTGTCGAGTCCCACGTCGTCGGTCCGAAGGCGTCCGTCCGGCCCCTCGCCGAACAGGTACCCGCCGTGCGTGGCGAGCCAGCCGAAGGCGAAGTAGAGGTTCTCGGCGTCGAAGGTCAGCCCGTCCACGTCCGGGTCGGCGTCGGCGAGCCGCTCGGCGAGCTCGACCCAGGCGTCGTACGTGGCCGGCGGCGCGTCGATCCGGGCGCGGTCGTAGAGGAGTGCGGGACCGGCCACGGAGAGCGGCAGTCCGACGAGCGCGCCGTCCGCCTCGAAGGCGATGCGCGCCGACGGGGCCAGGTCGTCGAGGAAGGCGTCCGTAGCGAGGCCGGAGAGGTCGCGCAGCAGTCCGGAGGCGGCGACGTCGGCCGCCTGTTCGTGGGGCATGCCCACGATCGCGTCCGGCACGGGCGCACCGTCCGCGCCGGAGCGCAAGCGTTGCAGGACGTCGGCGAGGTCGTGCCGCTCGAGCTCGACCGGCACGTCGAACAGTTCGGCGAACGCGCTCACGTCGCGTTCGAGCGTCGCGTACGCCGGACCGTCGAACGGCGTCCAGACCAGGAGCGGTCGCGCCTGCGCCGCTCCGAGCACGAGGGCGAATGCGAGGAGGTACGTCAGGAGGCGCATCGGGTCCCGACGATACCCGGTGCGTGCCGAAGAGGGCGCGGACGCGACGACCCCGCCCGCGACCGCCGCACCGCTGCCCGCGCGACGGTCACCGTCCCGGCTCGGTCGCCCGCCAGCGGTCGCCCTCGAGCCGCGCGACCCGGCCGGCGCGCTGGAGCCGGGCGAGGGCGGCGAGGCCGACGACGACCGGCGTGCCGTCGCCGAGGAGCGCCTCGACGTGGGCGCTCCCGAGCGCACGGAGACGCTCCAGGATGCGGTCCTCGACCCCCTGCCCGGCGTGCGGCGGACGCCCTCCGGGAGCGGCCTCGCTACGCTCGGAGGCGTCACGAGCCGGCGGACGATCCGGCCGGTACAGCCGGAGGACGTCGTCCGCGTCGGCCAGCGGTGCGGCGCCGTCCCGCAACCAGGCGACCGCGGCGCGGCCGACGTCGGAGTCGGGGCGCCGGGGCACGACCCAGACGTCGCGACCCTGTTCGAGCGCGGCTTCGAGCGTGTGTCGGGCGCCCGAGCGGGGCGGCGCTTCGACCACCACGGTGCCGCGGGCGAGTCCGGCGATGATCCGGTTGCGGCGCGGGAAGGCGCCCGGCTGGGCCGAGGCTCCGGGCGGACGTTCGCTCACGAGCGCGCCGCCGCCGGCGACGATGCGTGCCGCCAGCGGTTCGTGGCTCGGCGGGTGGATCCGGTCGAGGCCCGAACCGAGCACCGCCACCGTGCCGGCCGGGTCGGCGTCGAGGGCGCCCCGGTGGGCGGCGCCGTCGACCCCGAGGGCGAGGCCGGACACCACCGTCAGTCCGGCGGCGGCGAGCCGGTGGGCGAGGCGCCCGGCGAAGGCGAGCGCCCACGGACTGCCGGCCCGGGTCCCGACCACGGCGACGGCGTCCGAACGTCCGGCAGGACCGTGCAGGGTGGCGGGCAGGGCGCCCTCGACGTACAGCAACGGCGGCGGATCGGGGATCGCGGCGAGCGACGGCGGGTAGCCGCCCGACTCGGGGTGGAGGAGGACGAGTCCGGCCCGGCGCCAGGCGCTCAGGTCGCGACGTGCCCGCGCCAGCGTGGCGGGGCGTGCCGCCTCGCGCCAAGCGGCGTGCAGCGACGGTCGGTCGGTCGCCACGGCACCGTTCCGAGCGGCCCGGGCGAGTCCGGCGTAGCCGCCGTGCCGCGCGCGCGCCGCTGCGGTCCGCATCGGCCCCAGTCCGTCCTGGCGCGAGGCGGCGAGCAGGAAGGCGAGCAGGTCGTCCGGGTCCATGCCGCCGACGGTACGCCCCGCGGCCGATGGCGGCACGACCGTCCGGGTGCGGCGCCCACGCCGGATCGGTCGCGGCCCGGTACGTTACGGCGCGTGCCGTGAGCGTCGCCCCGTCGCGCGCCCGACCGGACCGCGCGACCCGTCTTCAGCGGATGCGGACGCGCGGGCCGGTCGGCGTGTCCTCGACGTCGATCCCGAGCGCCGTCATGCGGTCGCGCAGAGCGTCGGCGGTCGCGAAGTCGCGACGCGCGCGGGCCGCCTCGCGCTGTTCGAGGACCAGCTCGGCCAACCCCGCAAGGCGCTCTCGGGCACCGGCGTCGGCCTGGGCGCCCCCCTCGAGCTCGACGCCGAGGACCGTGCCCAGCAGCGTCTCGAACGCCTCGGCGGCGTCGGCCGCCTGGCCCGGCGTGGCGCTCGGGAGACGCCGGTGCGCCTCCTTCGCCAAGCCGAACAGCGCGGCGATCGCCTGGGGCGTGCCGAGATCGTCGTCCATCGCCGCCGCGAACGCGGCCCGCGCCTCGTCGGCAAAGCCCGGTTCCGGTTCCGCGCCGTCCGCGGCGTCCACCAGCGCGACGTACGCCTCCCGCAGCCGGTGCAGCCCCTGACGGGAGCCGAGCAGCGCCTCCTCGCCGAACTCGCTGACGCTGCGGTAGTGGCTGCGGAGCAGGTGGAAGCGGACCACCGCCGGTTCGAACGCCTCGAACAGCTCGGCGAGGGTCACGAAGTGCCCCTTCGACTTGGACATCTTCTCGCCGTCGAGCGTCATCATGTTCCAGTGCATCCAGGTGCGCGCGAACGCCTTGCCGACCCCGCGCGCCTGCGCCAGCTCGCACTCGTGGTGCGGGAAGATCAGGTCGAGGCCGCCGCCGTGGACGTCGAATTCGTCGCCCAGGTACTTCGTGCTCATCACCGAGCACTCGAGGTGCCACCCGGGGAAGCCCTCGCCCCACGGGGAACGCCAGCGCATCAGGTGATCCGGTTCGGCCCGCTTCCAGAGCGCGAAGTCGCGCGGGTCCTTCTTGTCGCCACGGACCTCGACCCGCGTCCCCTCGACCAGCTCCGAAGGGTCGCGGCCGGACAGTTCGCCGTAATCGCTCCAGGCGCCGACGTCGAAGTACACGCTGCCGTCGCGCTCGTACGCCAGTCCGGCCGCGATCAGGTCCTCGACCAACTCGATCTGTTCGGGGATGTGGCCGGTCGCGCGGGGGACGACGCTCGGTCGCCGCACGTTCAGGCGAGCCATGGCGTCGAAGTAGGCCCAGAAGTACTTCTCGGCGACCTCCATCGGCTCGAGGCGCTCCAACGCGGCGCGCTTGGCGAGCTTGTCCTCGCCCTCGTCGGCGTCGTCGGTCAGGTGCCCCACGTCGGTGACGTTGGTGACCAAGCGCACGCGGTAGCCCTGGTGCTCGAGCCACGACCGCAGGACGTCGAAGACGACGGGCCCGCGCGCGTGGCCCAGGTGCGGCTCGGAGTAGACGGTCGGCCCACAGGAGTAGAGCCCGGCGTGGCCGGGCGTGACCGGTTCGAACGGACGTTTGCGCTTCGTGGCGGTGTCGTGGAGGACCAAGGGCACGGGACGGAACGGTACCACGAACGCCGCGCACGACGACTTCGGGTGGTACCTTCGCCCTCGTGCCGTACCGAACCGTCGCCGCGACCGCCGAGCACGAGGAGCTCGTCAAGGGATCGAGGTTCGTCGCCCGCGTCCTGTGGATCGGCGACGAAGCCGAGGCGCGCGCCGCCCGCGACGAGGTCCGCGCGCGCGGGCCGGACGCCAGCCACCACTGCCTGGCCTGGCGCACCGGGGAACGGATGGGGGCCGACGACGACGGCGAGCCGGGCGGCACGGCCGGGCGTCCGATGCTCGAGGTGCTCCTCAAGCGCGACCTGGACCACGTGGCGATCGTGTGCAGCCGCTGGTTCGGCGGCACCAAGCTGGGCGCGGGCGGCCTGGTGCGGGCGTACGGCGGCAGCGCGGCGAAGGCGCTCGACCGTGCCGGCGAGCGGACGGTGCACGAACGGGTACGCGCCGTCGCGCACGTGCCGTACCCGTGGATCGACACCGTCCACCGGGCGCTCGACGCCTGGCCGGAGGCGGTCAAGGGGGAACCGGGGTACGGGGCGGACGGCGCCCGACTCCCGGTCACGCTCCGGGCCGACGCGGTCGACGCGCTCCGCGCGACGCTCTCGGAGGGGACGGCGGGCGACGTTCGCCTCGAGCTCGCCGACCCCGATTCCCGACCGGACGTGAACGGTCGCTGAACGCCCCGTCGCCCGGCCGTACCCGCCCGGCGCTCCGGTCTGCTCGAATGGACCCATGACGCGACGCACCCCCGCACCCGCACGCATCGTGGCGCTCCTCGTCCTGCTCGCCGTCGCGCTCGGCGCCTGCGTGCCCGGCGCCGTTCCGGACCGCGACCGGACGGCGATCGTGCTCGGCGTGCCGGCCGACCGCCTCGTGCCCGGCGCCGCCGACGGCCTCCACGAACGCCTGCGCGACGCCGATACGGGGTTCTCCTTCGTGTCGAACGTGCGCGCCCGCTTCCTCGAGGTCCGGCGCGGCCTGGTCGACGGCTCGGTGGCGCCCGGCGCGGCGCGCATCGCCCGCACCACCGGCGCCGGGCTGGCCGTGACGATCGAGTCGACGACCCTCGTCCGCGAGATCGTCGACGCTGATCGCCCCCGCCCGCTGCAGCGCACCACCGTTCAGCTCGAGGTGGCGATCCTAGCCGCGGACGACGCGCGCGAGCTGGCGCGGTTGGCCGGTCCGCGGCTCCGGCACGAGCGGCGCATCGACGGCTCGGAGCTCCCGGACCTCGGCGACGACCCGGCGGTCGCGGCCCTGCGCGACCGGTCGCTCGACGAGCTGGCGCCCCGCGTCGCGGACGAACTCCGGAACCTGGCTCCGGTCACTGGAAGTAGCGGCGAATGACCTCGCGATAGGCGGCCGGAACGCCGTCCGCCTCGGCGGCACGTTCCGCCTCGCGAGCCGCGGCCGGAGGCGGCGGCGTCCCCTCGGGCAACGCCTCCGGAGCTTCGCCCCTGCCGCGCACCCCGCCCACCGCGGGGGACTCGCCGTCGCCGATCGGTCCGCGCAGGCGATCCGGAGCGCCCTCGGCCCGGCCGATCTCCTCTTCGCTCGCCTCTCCGTCTGGAGACGCACCGTCGCCGGCCGCGTCCGCCCCCTCCGCGAAGGCGACCCCTTCGTCCCCTTCGGGCCGCTCGTCGCCGCCCTCGTCGCCCCGTTCGCCGTCGACACCGTCCGCGGCCCGCCCGTCGTCCTCGGGTCCGGCCGCCCAGGATTCTTCCTGACCGTCCGCGTCCCCGTCGTCGCCCGGGTCCGGACCGGCGGCCGCCTCGTCGTCCGGGCCCTCCGGTCCGCCTCCGGCTCCCTCGTCCCCGTCCTCCTCGGGGCGGCGTTCCGCGCGCTCGTCCGCACCGTCGTCGGCCGCGCCCCCCTCCGACCCCGAGCCGCCCTCGCCGTCGGCACCGTCCTCGTCCGCGGCGTCGGGCCGCGCGTCGGGACCCCCGTTCCCGCCGCCGTCGGCCCGATCGAGCGCTCGCTCGGCGAGGGCGTC
Organism: Trueperaceae bacterium; assembly: GCA_007130355.1. Lineage (GTDB taxonomy): Bacteria > Deinococcota > Deinococci > Deinococcales > Trueperaceae > SLSQ01. The sequence continues at coordinate 828 of SLSQ01000098.1, read as the reverse complement.
GTCGCCATCGCCTCCGTCGCCGTCGGCCGGATCGCCCACTCCGGGTTCGGCCCCGTCGGCTCCGCCCGTCTCGGGCGGTCCGCCGTCCGGCGCCGTCGGCTCGAGCGCTCCGTCGCGCCGCGCGGCCTCCTGGCCGCCCGCCGAATCGAACGGGTTGCGTTCGCCCTCGCGGCCGCGTTCCGCATCGCGCAGGAACCGTTCGACCGCCGAGGCGCCCTGCAGCGGTTCCTCCGGTCCTGCCGCCTCGTCGCCGTCGCGCGGCTCCTCTCGAGTCCGGTCGGCGGCGCCGGCGTCCGGCGGCGCCCCTCCCTCCTCCGGACGCTCCTCCGGCGGGGCGGCCCGACCGTCGTCGCGGTCAGCATCGCCCTCGCGATCGGTGGTCGGGTCGGGGGTCGGCGCGACCGGATCCGGTCCGCCCGCAGGTGCGGCGGGGGTGCCGTCCGGCCCGGCCGCGCCGATGCCGGGCAGCGACAGGTTCGGGGCCCAGCTCGGGAGCGAGGCGAGCAGCAGGAGCGAGGCCAGAAGCGGCGGCGCCCACCACGGCTCGAACCGTGGCGGGCGGGCGTCGCGCAGGGCGAGGCGCGCCCGTTCGCGGGTGGCGTCGCCGAAGCCGTACGGATCGGTGCGGCCGCCCGTCTCGAGGGCCGTGTCGTAGCCGAGGCCGTAGCGGCGCGTGATCCAGGCGCGCGCCCAGCGGTCGGCCTCACGCACCGGCCACGCCGCGGCCGCGACGACGCCGGCGGCGCTCGCGCCCCACGCCCACGCCACCGGAGCACCGAGCAGCACGACCACGGTTCCGAGCAGCGCCCCCGCCACCGCCGCGATGGC
>SLSQ01000255.1 GCA_007130355.1 Trueperaceae bacterium | reverse complement strand
CGCGCTCGCGCTGCAGGCGCACTGCGCGGCCTCCTACCTGGTGCCGCTCGACCGGCAGGCGCAGGCGGAATTCGGCGGTCTCCTGCGGTGGGTGTGGCCGTGGGCGCACGGCGACGGCGGGCCGCACGGCGGCGACCGGAGGGCGCGGGCGTCTCGCGCGACGAGGGTCCATGCGGCGCATGCTACCGGCCCTCGGCACCGGTCGGATGTGCCCGGCCGTGCAGCGCCGCGTCGAGCCAGCCGAGTCCGGCCTCGGCCTCGGCCCGGAGGGCGCGGACCCGTTCCGGCGCGGGCGGACGGGCGTCCCGTACCGCCCGCACCCAGGCGTCCGGATCGATCGGCACCGCGACCGTCGCCGCACCGCTGCGATCGGCGAACCCGGCGACCTTCGGATCGTAGGCGGCGCCGACGTGCGCCACGCCCGCGCGGGCGGCGAAGACGAGGCCGTGCAGCCGGACCGACGCGACCCGGTCCGCGGCGCCGCAGAGGGCGGCGGCTCGGTACGGATCGGTGGCGTCGAGCACCCGCACGGCGGGCGTCTCGGCGGCGAACCGTTCGGCGAACGCCCGGTCGGGACCGGACTGGAGCGCCAGGACCCGGACCGGTCGCCCGTCGCCGTGCGCCCACGCCGCGGCGGCCCGCAGCGCCGCCTCCTGCCCCGGCACGTCGACGCGCGGGATCAGCACCACCGCGCCGTGGGCGTCGGGCTCGGCCCGTGGCGCGCGTGCGGGAAGCACGAGCGCCGTGTCCGCCACCCGCGTCGGGGTCAGCCCCAGTTCGCGCGCGAGCCGTTCGGAGGGGGCGTCCCGCACGCCGACCGGCAGGTCGCGCAGCGCCCGACCGACCGAGCGCCGTCCCGCCTCCGAGAGCGGGCCGAGCGACTGGCCGAACACCGCCACCCGCTTTCCGGCGGCGCGGGCGAATCGGATCACGGCGAGGTAGTAGCGCAGGCTGCGGGCGCTGGTGACGTCCTGCAGCAACCCCCCGCCGCCTGAGACGAGCGCGTCGCAGCGCAGGAGCGCGCGCGGCAGACCGGCGAGCCGGTGGTGCGCCTCGACGCCGTGGAGCCGCCGCGTGGCGGCCGGGGCGGCGCTGAGGGCGACCGGTTCGTGCCCGGCGCGGCGCAACCCGTCGGCCAACCCCGCGAAGAGGGCCTCGTCCCCCAGGTTCCCGAGACCGAGGTAGCCGCTGATCAGCACCCGCACGACGGGGTCAGGCGGTCCGGAGCCAGCGGGTCGCCGCCGCCACCGCGAGCTTCGCGACCGGGATCAGGATCAGTCCAGCGAGCACGCCGATCGCCAGCGCGACGACCGTCCGCTCGAACGAGACGGCGAGCGGCGTGTGGTAGTGGCTGAAGCTGTTCAGGATGCTCGCCTGGGCGATCACCCCGCCGGTCAGGAGCGGGGCGCGGATCCACTCGGGCCAGCGTCCGCCGCCGAGCGCCAGCACCGCGGCCGGGTGGCCGAGCAGCTCCTTGAAGCGCGGACGGGCGAACGCCTCGGCGAGGAAGGCGCGGACCTGCAGCTCGAGGTCGGTCGCCGGGATCAACGGGGTGTTGCCGCGCCGGATCACGACCAGCGCCAGCGCCGCGACGCCGATCGCCGCGACCGCGACGTGGCCGACCCGGATCTCCGCCGACCAGAGGGCGCGGAGCCACGCCGCCGGGCCGCGTACGCGCAGCATCGCGTGCGCCAGGAAGAGGGCGGGCGGCACCACGAGCGTCAGCGCGACCCCTCGGAACGGCGTCAGGCCGAGGACCGAGGAGGCGTCGCTGCCGACGGCGACCAGCAGCGCCGCGCCGATCAGGCTGGTCCCGGTCGCGGCCGGCAGCGCCCAGCGCACGTCGCGCACCAGCCCGTAGCCGAGGACGGGGAAGACCAGCGCGGCGATCAGCGCCAGGGCGCCGAAGCCGACGCCCGCCACCGCGACCGAGACGCCGCCGACCGCCAGCGCGGCGAGGGGTCCCCAGACGCCGGGGTAGAACCCCGCCAGAACGATCAGCGCCGCGACCACGCCGGCGCCGGCCGCGGCGCGGAGCCACAGGGACGGTTCGTACCCCTCCATGGCGGCGGCGTCGGTCGGCAGCGGGCCGATCCGGAAGCCGGAGGCGGCGAGGGTGCGGTTCAGCCCGACCAGGAACGCCTCGGTGTTCTCCCGCATGTCGCCGAGCTGTTCCTCGGTGTACGGCCGCAGGTAGAGCAGGCGCACATTGCGTTCCTCGGCGGCGAGCAGGTACTTGTCGACCAGTTCGAGCGGACGCAGGTGCTGGTTGAGGTGGTCCTGGTTGAAGCTGAGCAGGCGCACCGTCGGGATCTGGTGGCGCACCTCGGCGAGCCCGTCCTGCGGGGTGCCCTCGATCACGGCGGTGAGCCGTCCCTGCGAGGCTTCGACCAGCTCCGTCAGCGCGTTCGGGTGCCCGGCGAGGTCGAGTCCCGCGTGGATCAGGTAGCGCGCGGCGTCGGGGAAGTCGCGGCCCACCTCGCGCAGGCCGGGGGCGTTGCGGGGCCGGTAGGCGACGTCGAAGCCAGCCTCGACGTAGCGGGCGATCCGCTCCGGGTCGGGGCCGGCCGGGCGCGTCTCGAGCACGTCGCCCGGGACGACCGTCCACGGCTCGCCGGCGATCTCGACCGTCTCGGGCGGTACCGGCGCGGTGGCGATCAGCCGGTCGGTCGCGCCCGGCTCGAGGGCACGCAGCAGCACGGCGTGGCCGGGCACGTCGGGCACCGGATCGCCGGCGGCGGCGGCACGCGCGATCGCCTCGCGGCCGGTGAGGACCGCGGCTCGGCCGCTGCGGGCGAGGCTCTCGGGCGTCTCCTCGTAGACGGCGATGCCGCTCAGGCCGACCTCCTGATAGGCGAGCGCCAGCTCGAACGGATCGAGGCCGAGCGCCCACGCCTGTTCCTGCAGGGCCTCCTCGTCCATCACCATGGCGATCACGCGTTCCCGCTCTTCGGACGCGAGGCGCTGCCCGATCAGGATCGCGGCGGGCGCCAGGGAGGCGAGGATCACGATCAGCGCGAGGCGTCGGACGAGCCCGTTCACGACGGCTCCCGCGTCCCGTCGGACGCGGCTTCGGACGCGCCGTCGGACGCGGCGGTCCGGTCACCGGGGGCGCGCCCGGCCGGGGCGTCCCACGACCGTTCGTGCACGTAGCGGGCGACGTAGCCGGTGAGCACGTCGAGCGCCACGCGGTTGCGGCCGCCCTCGGGGACGATCAGGTCGGCGTGCTGCTTGGTCGGCTCGACGAACAGGTCGTGCATCGGCTTGACGGTCCGCCGGTACTGCGCGATCACGCTCTCGGCGCTGCGGCCGCGCTCCTGCACGTCGCGCTCGAGCCGGCGGATGAACCGTTCGTCCGGCGGCGCGTCGACGAACACCTTCAGGTCCATCCGCTCCCGCAGCGCCGGTTCGTGCAGCACCAGGATCCCCTCGACCACCAGCACCGGCGACGGTGCCGTGCGCACCACCGCGTCGGCGCGCTGGTGCGCCGAGAAGTCGTAGACCGGTCGGTCGACGGCGCGTCCGTGGACCAGGTCGTCGAGCTGAGCGAGCAGCAGGTCGGTGTCGAAGGCGCTCGGCTCGTCGTAGTTCGTCAGGGCGCGCACCTCGTACGGCACGCCCTCCTGCGCCCGGTAGTAGGCGTCGTGCGGGAGGATCGCGACGCGGCCGTCGCCGGCGGCGACGATCGCGTCGGCGACCGTGGTCTTGCCGCTGCCGGTCCCCCCGGCCAGGCCGATCACCAGCGGCGCGCCGTCGGTCACGACGCGCCGGATCCGGGGCCGGACGGGATCGCCGCCGGAGCCTCGCGGCGGGCGTCGGCGCGCGCCGCGGAGGCCTCGATGAAGCCGCGGAACGGCGGGCTCGGTCGCATCAGGCGGGAGGTGAACTCCGGGTGCGACTGGAGGCCGAGGAAGAACGGGTGTCCGGCGAGCTCGACCGCCTCGACCAGGCCGGCGCCGCGCCCCTCCATCCCGGGGGTGACGCCGCTGATCACGAGGCCGGCCTCCTCGAGGCGCGGTACGTAGTCCGGCGCGACCTCGTAGCGGTGCCGGTGGCGCTCGTGCACGGTGCCATCCGGGCCGGGGCGGTAGAGCCGCGCGAGCAGGGTGTCGTCGCGGACCCGCATCGGCCAGCTGCCCAGCCGCATGGTTCCGCCGAGGTCGCTCGATTCGAGCTGCTCCGGCATCAGGTCGATCACCGGGTGCGGGGTGTACGGGTCGAACTCGGTCGAGTTGGCGGCGTCGAGCCCGGCGACGGAGCGGGCGAACTCGATGACCGCGACCTGCATGCCGAGGCAGATGCCGAGGTACGGCACATCGTGCTCGCGCGCGAGCCGGGCGGCGCGGACCTTGCCCTCGATCCCGCGCACGCCGAAGCCGCCCGGGACCAGGATCCCGTCGTAGTCGGAGAGGAAGCCGAGGTCGCCTTCGGCCACCTCCTCGGCCGAGACCCACTCGACCTCGACGGTGGCGCGGTTGGCGATGCCGGCGTGCTTGAGGGCCTCGTTGAGGCTGAGGTAGGCGTCCGGCATCGCGACGTACTTGCCGACCACCGCGATCCGGACCCGGCGGTCGGGAGCCCGCAGCACCCGCACCGCCTCCTGCCAGACGTGCAGCTCCGGGAGCACCTTGTCGAGTCCGAGGAGGCGCTCGGTGAACCGGCCGATGCCCTGCTGCTCGAGCATCTCGGGGACGGCGTAGACGTCGTCGGCGTTGTAGGCGTTGAACACGTCGCGCGCCTCGACGTTCGAGAAGAGCGAGATCTTGCGCCGCGAGGCGTCGGGGACGGGGCGTTCGCTGCGGACGATCAGCGCGTCCGGCTGGATGCCGACGCCGCGCAGGGTCGCGACCGAGTGCTGGGTCGGTTTGGTCTTGAACTCCTCGCTGGTGCCGAGGAACGGCAGCAGCGTGACGTGGAGGTAGAGGGTCCGGTCCCGCCCCTCCTCGAACCGCATCTGGCGGATCGCCTCGAGGAACGGCAGCGACTCGATGTCGCCGACCGTCCCGCCGACCTCGACCAGGACCAGCTCCGCCTGGGCCCGCTCGCCCGCCTCGCGCACGCGGCGCTTGATCTCGTCGGTGACGTGCGGGATGACCTGAACCGTCTGCGACAGGTACTCGCCCCGCCGCTCCCGTTCGATGACGGTCTGATAGACCTGCCCGGTGGTGACGTTGTCGGCGCGCGAGAGATCGACGTCGAGGAACCGTTCGTAGGTGCCGACGTCGAGATCGGTCTCGCCCCCGTCGTCGGTGACGAACACCTCGCCGTGCTCGTACGGCCGCATCGTGCCGGCGTCGACGTTGATGTACGGATCGATCTTGACCGCGGTCACGCGGTAGCCGCGCGCGCGCAGGAGCGCCCCGAGGCTGGCGGTGCTGATCCCTTTGCCGAGGCTGGATACCACCCCGCCCGTGATGAAGATGTACCTGGTCTCCATGCGCCGAACCTCACCTTCTTCCCGGGGCCGGATCGTACCACCCGCCCTCCGCCGGCCGGTCGCGCGCACGCCGGTGGTAGCGTCGGGCCTCATGGACGGCGAAGAGACGCGATCCGAGAAGCCCCGCCGCGACGTGCCCCGCCGCGATCGTCGCGGCTTGGCGCTGGTGATGGCCGGAGCCTCCGGCGTCGGCAAGGGCACGATCCGGGAGGAGGCGGTGCCGCGGATGGGCGACGTGGCGTTCTCGGTGTCGGCCACCACCCGGCCTCGCCGGCCGGGCGAGACGGACGGGCTGCAGTACCGGTTCCTGAGCGAGGCGGCGTTCCGCGAGACGATCGCCGCCGGTGGCTTCCTGGAGTGGGCCGAGTACGTGGGCGACCTGTACGGCACGCCCCGCGCGCCGGTCGACGCCGCGTTGGCCGCGGGCCGCGACGTGCTCCTCGAGATCGACCTGGCCGGCGCGCGCCAGGTAGCGGCGGCGCTTCCGGAGGCGGTGCTCGTGTTCGTCGCCCCGCCGTCGCTGGCCGAGCTCGAGCGTCGCCTGCGCGGCCGCGGCACCGACGACGCGGCGAAGATCGCGAAGCGCCTGGCGCGGGCGCGGGAGGAGATCCGCGCTACCGGCGAGTTCGACTACGTGATCGTGAACGACCGCCTGGACGACGCGGTCGAGGACTTCCTGGCGATCGTGCGCGCCGAACGGCTGCGCGCTTCGCGCCTCACCGAGGCCGACGTCGCCGCCTTCCTGCGTGAAGGGGACGCCTGAGGCCCGCGGTCCCGGGGCGAGCGTCGGGAGGGCGCGGACGCGGCCGGGACGCGTGCGGTAGCATCGCCGGACCGAGCCGGGCGGGCGGCGCCGTGCCGCCCGCCCCGTCCCGATGCGTTTCGAGGAGGAACCCGTGGCCCAACCCGGATACGACGTCCTGCTGGACCTGACCGATTCCCGCTACCGCCTGTCGATGATCGTGGGCCGGCGCGCCGCGCAGCTCAAGACCGGCGCACGCCCGCTGTTGACGCCCGAACAGATGCCGGCGGCGTCGTCGAACACCGTCACGGTCGCGATGGCCGAGCTGCGGTCCGGCGCGCCGATCGTGTGGGGGGACGAGCTGCCCTCCGAAGAGGAGCTCGCCGGCGTGCGCGTCAAGGTCGCCCGCCCGGAGCCGACCGACGACTGACGATCGCGCCGCGACCGACCGACCGCCCCGCCGCGTGGTGCTGGGCGTCACCGGCGGTCTGGCCGCGATCAAGGCGCCGTCGCTGGTGCGTCGGCTGCGCGAGGCGGGGGTCGAGGTCCGAGTGGCCGCGACCGACGACGCGCTCCGGTTCGTGCCGGCGCTGTCGTTGGCGGCCGTCTCGGGCGCCGAGGTGTTCGACCGGGACGCCTGGTTCCGGCCGGACGGCGAGGCGCGCCACCTGAGCCTGGCGCGCTGGGCGGACGCGATGCTGGTGGCGCCGGCCACCGCCGACGCCCTCGCCGCCGCCGCGAGCGGTCGGGCCCACGACCCGGTCGCGGCGCTGGCGTTGAGCGTGCCGCGGGTGGCGTACGCGCCCGCCATGAACGCCGCCATGTGGCGGGCGCCGGCGGTGGTCCGCAACGTCGCCCGCCTGCGGGAGGACGGACGCGAAGTGCTCGAACCGGCGGTCGGTCCGCTCGGCACCGTCGGCGAGGGGGAGGGCGCGGGGCGTCTGCCGGACGAGGCGTCGCTGGTCGACGCGCTGCTCCGGACCCCCCGCCCGCGCGACCTGGTCGGCCGGCGGGTGCTGGTGAGCGCCGGACCGACGCGCGAGTGGCTCGATCCGGTCCGTTTCCTCAGCAACCCGAGTTCGGGGCGGATGGGGTTCTGCGTCGCCGAAGCGGCCCGCGACCGCGGCGCGTCGGTCGAGGTGGTGCACGGCCCCGTCTCGGTGCCGGTGCCGCACGGTGTCGCGACGTGCGCGGTCGAGTCGGCCGAGGAGATGCTCGAGGCCCTCGTCCCCCGCTTCGACGCCTGCGACCTGCTGGTCATGAGCGCCGCCGTGGCGGACTGGCGTCCGCGCGAGCGGAAGGCGGAGAAGGAACCGAAGCGTGACGGCGACGCCGCGCTCGAGCTGGTGCGCACGCCCGACCTGCTCGAGACGTTGGCGGGGCGCCGGGCGCGGCAGACGACGGTGGGGTTCGCGATGGAGACCGACCAGGGCGTGGCGCGGGCGGCGGAGAAGGCGCGGCGCAAGGGGCTCGCCTTCATCGCGCTGAACTACCCGGCGGGGGAGGAGAGCGCCTTCGGCGGCGACGCCACGCGCCTCACCTTCGTGACGCCGGACGGCGTCGCGGAGGAGCTGCCGCACCTGCGTAAGCGCGAGGCGGCGGAGCGGCTGCTCGACCGCGCGGTCGCGACGTTCGTCGCCTGAGGCGCCCCGAACCGCGCACCGGCCCGTAAAATGCATGAATATGCCGAGTAAAGAGTATCGTCAACGACTCATCGAGGAACTCGTCGAGCACGAGTTCATCTCGACGCAAGCGGAGATCGCCGAGCACCTCGCCCAGCGCGGCATCAAGGTCACCCAGGCCACCATCAGCCGCGACGTGAACGAGCTGCGTCTGGTGCGCCTCCCCGCCGGCAACGGCCAGCACCGGTACCGCTCCACCCCCCTCGCCGCGCAGGAGGACGTCAAGGGCGAGCTCGCCCAACGCTTCCGGCTGTTCGTGCGCGACCTGGACCGCGGCGACAACCTCCTCGTGATCGACACCGACGAAGGGCACGCCGTCGGCATCGCCTACGTGATCGACAAGCTCGACCGCGACGAGGTGGTCGGCACGCTGGCGGGGCAGAACACGATCCTGGTGGTCTGCCGCAGCATCGAAGCGGCCGAACGGATCCTCGACGAGTTCGAGGAGCTCCTCACCTGAGCGGATCCGCCTCGGTCGACGTGACCCCGCGCCCGGTCGCCCCGTCGGGGACCGTGCTAGCGTCGCCCCCTGGAGGTCGATCCATGCGCCTGTTCCGCACCTGCGTCGCCGCGGTCGCGCTCCTCGCGTCCGCGGCGTTCGCGCAATCGGTCCTGATCCACCCGTTCGACGCCGACGGCACCACCCTCGGGACCGTGGTCGCCGACCGGATCGCCGAGGGCCTCGACGGCCGCGTCGACCTGCTGATCCCGCCGGTCGCCGCCCCGTCGTTCGTGCCCCCGACCCCGTACGCCGACGGGTTCGTCAACCCGCTCGCCGTGCTCGCTCAGGGCGAGATCGCCCGCCTGCACGGCGTGCAGCTGCTCCGCTCCGGCGCCGGCGTCGACGTGGCGGTCGGCGGACGGCTCGACGCCGACGCCGAAGGCCTGCGCCTCAGACTGATCGTCGTGGACGCGGACGGACGCACCCTCGAACGCACCGTGCACGCCCCGGACGACGACCCCTCCGCCCTGGTGCGCCAGGCGAGCGCCGTCGTCTCCGGCCGGCTCGGCCTGCCCGTTCCCGAGGAGGCCGACCCGATCGACATGGCCGGCGACGACGACGCGCTGGGCCGGGTGCTCACGCTGCTGGCCGCCGGCCTCGTCGACGACGCCGAGGAGGTCGTGGCGCGCGCCGAAGCGGCCGGTCCGCTCCCGCCGCGCCTGGAGGCGTTGCGGACTACCGTCGCCGACGCGCGCGCCGGCCGTCCGGGCGACGACCCCGCCACGGCGGCCGTGCTGGCCCTGCTGGACGGCGACGACCCCGAAGCGCGCCTGGCGCTCTGGGAGCGGCTGGCCGAGCTCGGCGCGCCCGCCGCGCGCGTCTGGACCGCGGCGCTCGCCCTGGACGAAGGGGACCTCGCCTCGGCGGACGACCGCTACGCCGCCGCCGGCGCCGCCTACCCGTACGGCGCCGCCACCGAGGCGGCGTACCTGCAGGCCCACGAACGCTCCGGCGCCGACGCGCGCGTCGCGGAGCTGGTCCGCGGGAACGATCCGGCCGCGCTGGTGGTGGCCGGGCTCCTCGCCGACCTCGCCGGCGACGTGGAGCTCGAGACCGCCGCCTACCGGCGCCTCGGCCGGGTCGCCCCGACCTTCGCCTACCCGTACGAACGCCTCTCGTTCCTGGCGTTCCGGGCGGACGACGGCCTGGCGGCCGCGCAGGCGTTGGCGGTCGCGGTCGAGCTCGAACCGGAGAGCGACCTGTACTGGACGAACCTCGGCTGGGCCTGGTACCTGCTCGGCTTCTGGGAGCGAAGCGAAGCGGCCAGCGAACGGGCGCTCGAGCTGGCGCCGTCGCAGGAGATCGCCGCCTACAACCTCGGGCTGGTCCGTGCCCGGTTCGGGCGGCTCGAGGCGGCCATGGAGGCGTACGAGACCGCCCTGCGGCTCGATCCGGCGGTCAACGACGAAGCGATCGAAGACGTGGACGACGCGCTCGAAGCGCGCCCCACCGAGGCGTCCCTCCACTACGTCCGGGCGCGCCTGCACGAGGAGCGTGGCGAGCGGGCCGAGGCGGCCGAACGGTACGTACGCTTCCTGGAGCTCGGCGGTGCGGGCGACCCGTTCGACGTCCGCGCCGAGGACCGGTTCGAGGCGCTGACGGCGCCGCTTCCCCCGCTCGAGATCGCCGGCGACCGGATCGACCTGCTCCTGGGCGGAGCGTCGCTGTCCGGCCCGTGGCGTCCGGGCGACCCGCTGACCCTGCGCTTCGAGGCGTACACGCCCGGCGACGCGCTCCCCGGCCGGATCGAGGCGACCGCTCGTCTGGACGCCGCCGACGCGGACGAGGGGGCGGAGCCGCGCGCGACCGGTCGCGTCGAGGTCGAGGTGCCCTCCGGCGCCATCGGCTACGTGATCGACGAGCTGCTCCTCGACCTCCCGGCCGACCTGCCGGCCGGAGGGTACCGGCTCACGGTCCGGATCGACGGAGACGACGATCAGGCCGCGCGCGCCACGACCGAGCTCGAGGTCGCGGGGACGCCGGACCCGATCCGTGCGCTGGTCGGCCGCGACGTGGTGCTGACCTCGCTCGAGACCGGACGCGCCCTGTTCGCGCCGGCCGATGCGGACCGTCCCGGGGCGGTCGTGTCGTCGTTGATCCAGGAGCTGAGGGACGCGGCGGAGGCGGCCGAGGAGGCGCTGCCCACGATCGAGTCCGGCCGTTTCGCCGGACTGTCGGGAAGCGCTCTGTTCGAGACCAGCGGAGAGGGGGAGGTGCGCGACTTCCTGGCGTTCCTCGCTGCCGACGGGGTGCACGACGCGCGCCTCACCTTCGTCGACGCCTACGCCCAGTGGGCGGTCGACGGCGCGCCCTGACCGAACGGGCGACGCGGCCCGAGCGGCCGGACGTCAGGCGTCCGGCCGCACCACCCCCCACGCCTCGGCCGGATCGTCCGGCAGCGGGACGTGGTCGTCCCCTTCGATCGCGCGCGCCAGGTCGGCCTTGAGGCGGTCGATGCCGTCGCCGGTCGTGGCGGAGACGGTGATCGCCTCGTAGCGTCGTTCGAGATCGTGGCGGGTGCGGCGGTCGGCCGCGTCCCCCTTGTTCACGACCACCCGGCGCGGCGGGGTGAGCTCGAGCCGATCGAGGATCCGGTCGACCGCCGCCACCCGGTCGGGCGCTCCGGCCGCCGCCCCGTCGACCACGTGGAGCAGGATGTCCGCGTCGTCGAGCTCCTCGAGCGTGGCGCGGAAGGCGTCGACGAGTTCGTCGGGCAGGTCGCGGATGAATCCGACCGTGTCGGTGTAGACGACCTTGCCTCCCCAGCGACCGAGCGCCGGCAGCCAGCCCTCGCGGCTGGTGGGACGGAGGGTCGCGAAGAGGGCGTTCCGTTCGAGCGCGTCCGACTTGGCGAGCGCGTTGAACAGCGTCGACTTGCCGGCGTTCGTGTACCCGACCAGCGCGATCACCGGCGTCTCCGAGCGGGTCCGGTTCTTGCGGGTCCGGGCGCGTCGCGCCGAGATCCGGTCGACGTCCGCCTCGAGCGAGCCGATCCGCTCGCGGATCCGGCGCCGGTCGACCTCGAGCTTGGTCTCGCCCGGACCGCGGGTACCGATCCCGCCCCCCAGACGCGAGAGCGCCGTGCCCCGGCCCGCCAGGCGCGGCAGCTGATAGTGCAGCTGCGCCAGCTCGACCTGGACCTGCGCCTCGCGGCCCCGAGCGTTCTGCGCGAAGATGTCGAGGATCACCTGGGTCCGGTCGAGGACGGTCAACTTCGTCGCCGCCTCGATCTCGCGCGCTTGCGCGGGGGAGAGCTCGCGATCGAAGACGAGCAGGTCGGCGTCCTCGTGGTAGGCGACCGACACCAGCTCGCGCAGCTTGCCGCGGCCCACCAACGTCTTCGGATCGGTGCGCCCGCGGGACTGCAACTCGGCGTGCACGACTTCGGCACCGGCGGAGCGGACCAACTCGGCGAGCTCGTTCAGGCGGGCCGACGCCTCGGCCCCCTCGTGGAGGTCGAGGCCGATCAGCACCGCCCGCTGCGCCGAACTGCGCGTCACGTCGCGCGCGTGGGCGGCCCGCGTCATCTCCTCCTCGAGGCCGCGGACGCGGGCGGCCAGGTCGGTCCGTTCGAGCGTGGCGACGGCGGTCGGCGGGTCGATCAGCCAGTCCTCGACCTCGCTGGTCGGCGGCGCCACCAGCGCCAGGTGCGCCGGTCCCAGCTGCGGCGACGTCGCCTCGCCGAACGCTTCGACCGCGACGAGCGCGTCGAGCCGTTGCAGGAACAGGGTGGTGAGGTCGTCCTCGCTCAGCCCGCCCCCGCCCGGGTGCACGTGCACCAACCGCAGACCGCGCAAGCGCGACTCGGTCTCGCCGGCCCGGTGCGGGATCGGCGCCTCGGAGGCGTCACCGACCGCGACGCTGGCCACGCGGCCGCGCCGGTCGAGCAGGACCGAGACCGGCCCGCCGATCTCGAGCGCCAGCGCCGCGGTCGCCCGCGTCAGCTCGACGGTCGTCGCCGCCTCGGGCGGAACGCGCCGCCGGTACAGGTTGCCGAGTCGCTTGATCTGGTTCTTCTTGAGGCCGGACAGTCTGCCGTGGACCTTGTCGACGGTGGACCCCTTTCCGCAGCCCTGCGAGGGCGCACCGTCATGCTACGACGCGCCGGGGACGGCGTTCGTCGGCGCCGGTACGCAGCGGCGTGCTACCGTTCGGGCCGTGTCCGACCCGCATCGACGCCCCGTCCGGACCGGCCCCGACGGGCGACGCGCCCCCGGCGCCCTGACGCTCCTGCTCGCCTGGGCCGCTCTGACGAGCGGCGTCGCGTTCGGCCAGGCGGACCCGCCCGCCGAAGCTCCGCCCGACCCCTCGGCCGAGGCGGCGTCCGCTGCCGGTCCGGTCGCCGGCACCCTCGCCGTGACCGAGGCCGATCCGCAGCCGTGGATCGCCCTCTCCGACCTGGCGCGGCTCTTGGGAGCGGAACGGGTCGTGTCCGGCGACACCGTGGTGCTGCGGGCCGACGGCGTCGTGGTCACGGCGCAGGTCGGATCGCCGGACGCCACCGTCGCCGGCGACCTGCCGCCCGGGCTCGCGGGGGAGCGGGCGCTCTCCGCCCCCCTGCGACGCTCGGGCGACGAGGTCCTGGTGCCGCTGGACGTCGCCGGCCTGTTCGGCGCCGATCGCGTCGGGGACGAGCGTCTCCGCGACCCGTCGGGACGCCTCTGGGCGCTTCGGATCGAACCGGCCGCCCGCGTCCGGACCGATCCGGGCGCCGATCTGCTGCACCCCGCCCCGGGCGTGGTGGCGGTCGAACTGCGGACCCCCTCCGACGGCGGCGTGCCCGAGGCGCTCGCCGCCTGGGCGGTCGACCTGGTGATGGCGCCGCTGGTGGCGCCGTGGACGCGCGCCGCGGTCGACGCCGCGGCGCGGGAGGCGGGCGACGCGCGGGCGTTGCTGCTCGTGGTCACCTCCACCGAACCGGAGCAGCGGCACCCCGGCCTGTCGCTCCGCCCCGACGGCGCCGAGGCGTGGACCGAGGCCGGCGCCCGGCACGAGACGATCGCCGGCGCTCAGGATGCGATCGGGCCGGAGGCGCCGTGGGTCGCGGTGGTCTGGCTTCCGACCGGAGCACGCCTGGACCGGCCGCTCGAGCTGGCCGCCGGCACCGTTCGTGCGACCGTCACCTTCCGCCGCTAGACTGGACCCATGGAGATCGTGCTCGCTTCGGCCGTCCGGACCCCGATCGGCGCCTTCATGGGCGCCCTCGCGCCCCTCCCGGCGCCCCGCCTCGGCGCCGCCGCGATCCGCGCCGCCGTCGCCCGCGCCGGGCTCGAACCGGACGACGTCGACCAGGTGGTCTTCGGCAACGTCCTGGCGGCCGGCGTGGGGCAGGCGCCGGCGCGCCAGGCGGCGATCCACGCCGGCCTCCCGACCTCCGTACCGGCGGTGACGCTGAACAAGATGTGCGGCAGCGGGCTCGAGGCGATCCGGCAGGCGGCGCGCGCCGTGCAGGTCGGGGACGCCCGCATCGTGGTCGCGGGCGGCATGGAGTCGATGAGCAACGCGCCGCACCTGATCCCCGGCTCGCGCGGCGGCCTGCGGCTCGGGAACGGCACGTTGATCGATTCGCTCGTGCACGACGGCCTCTGGGACGCGTACGAGGACGCGCACATGGGCGCCTGCGCCGACGCCGCCGCCCGCGAGCGGGGGATCGGCCGCGCCGAGCAGGACGCCTTCGCCGAGCGGTCGTACCGCCGCGCTCAGGCGGCGCAGGCGGACGGCGCCGCCGCGCACGAGATCGTGCCGGTCGAGGTGCCCGGCCGCAAGGGGGCGGTGACGGTCGTGGACCGCGACGAGGGGCCGGACGCCGTCGCCTTCGACCGGATCCCGACGCTGCGGCCGGCGTTCGAGGCGGACGGCACCGTCACCGCGGCGAACGCCTCGACCATCAACGACGGGGCGGCCGCCGTGGTCGTGACCTCGTGCGAGGAGGCGGAACGGCGTGGCCTGCCGGTGCTCGCGGTCGTGCGGGGCTTCGCCGACCATGCGCACGAGCCGAAACGGTTCCCGCTCGCGCCGGAGGGCGCGCTGCGCAGCCTCTTCGACCGGGTCGGCTGGCGGCCCGAAGAGGTCGATCGGTACGAGATCAACGAGGCGTTCGCGGTGGTGACGCTGGCGGCGATGCGGACCTTCGACCTGGACCCGGAGCGGGTCGACGCGCTCGGCGGTGCGGTCTCGCTCGGGCATCCGATCGGCGCCAGCGGGGCGCGGATCGTGACGACGTTGCTGAACGCCCTGCGGCTGGCGGAGGGGCGCACGGGCGTCGCGGCGATCTGCATCGGCGGCGGCGAGGCGCTCGCCGTGGCGCTCGAACGGCCGGACGGCGGGGGGGACGGCGCGCGCTAGGCGAGGCCGGCGTCGTCGCTCGCGCCGTCGCCGTCGTGCTCGGCGCGCTGCGGCATGCGGCCCATCTGCACCGCCTCGGCCACCACCGACGGCAGGCCCCAGGCGACGATGTCGAACGCCACCGCGGCGACGTCGTACTCCTCCTTGCCCATCCGGACGTCCACGCTCTGCTCGCCGAGGTGCAGCAGCGCGTAGTCGGCGCCCGGCTCGCCGTTCAGCGACAGGCCGACCGAGCCCGGGTTCACCGCGACGCCGGCGCCGGTGCGGCGGAGGTACGGCACGTGGGTGGCGCCCGCCGCCAGGACCCGGCAGCGGTGCCGCTCGAACAGTTTGCCGAGCGCGATCGGGTCGACCTGCAGGTCGGTCCGTTCGTTCGGATCGTCGAGGGTGCCGTGGAAGGCGCGCAGGCGACCGAACGGGGTCTCGACCCGGCGTTGGACCGGAAGCTCGCGCAGCCAGGCGACGTGGACCTCCTCGAGGACTTCGCGGGTCCACTCGAGGGTCGCGTCGCCGACGCCCTTCCTGGGGGGCGCGCGGCGCGCGAAGTCGAAGGCGATCCGTTCGTCGGCCGCGCCGAGGGTGCAGAGGATCCGTTCCTCGCGGATCCGTTCGATCGTCTCGTTGGGGGCGGGGCCGTAGCCGATCAGGTCGCCGAGGCAGACGATCGTGCGCGCTCCCTGCGCTCGGAGCGCCCGCAACGCCGCGTCGAGCGCCACCACGTTGGCGTGCACGTCGCTGATCAGGCCTAGGACCACGGGCCCTCCGTTCCGGCCGTCAGTCGGCCGGCGGGCGCGTCGCGTCGGCGTCTTCGAGGAAGGCGCCGAGCAGGGCGACGGCCGCTTCGAGGTCGCGCTTCGCGACCATCTCGGTCACGGTGTGCACGTAGCGGGACGGCGTCGACAGGGTCACCGAGGCGACGCCGGCGCGGCTGCGCTGGATCGCGCCGGCGTCGGTCCCGCCCGACGGCAGGACCTCGAACTGGTGCGGCAGGTCGTCGCGAACGGCGAGGTCGGCCATGGCGTCGACGAGCCACCCGTGCGCGACCATCGACGAGTCGGACACCTTGATGCCGACCCCGTCGCCCATCCGGGTGACCGCCTGGTGCTCGGGAGTGCCGGGGGTGTCGACCGCCAGGGTGGTGTCGAGGGCCACGCCGACGGTCGGTTCGAGCCCGAAGGCGCCGGTCGCGGCGCCACGCAGGCCGACCTCCTCCTGCACGCTGAACACGGCGTGCACGGTGCAGGCGGGCGTCTTCAGACGCCTCAGCGTCTCGATCAGGATCCAGCAGCCGGTCCGGTCGTCGAGCGCCTTGCCGGTCACCACCGGACCGAGATCCTGGAACGGTTGCAGCAGCGTCACCATGTCGCCCACCCGGACCTCGGCCTTCACCGTCTCGGGGTCGAGGCCCAGGTCGACGGCGAAGTCGGCCATCTCCGGGATCTTCTTGCGGTCCTCGGCGGACGAGATGTGGACCGGCTTGGTGGCCGGGTTCAGGACGCCGATGCGCGGTTCGCCGTTGCGGGCGTGCACCAGCACCTGGCGCGCGAACAGGTTGCGGACGTCGAAGCCGCCGAGGTTCTGAACCCGCAGGAAGCCGCGCTCGTCGACGTGCCGGACGACGAAGCCGATCTCGTCCATGTGCGCGGACACCATCACCGACGGGGCCCCTTCGGGACCGGCGACCGTCACGATCAGGTTGCCCATCGCGTCGGTCCGGACCTCGGGCGCCCGCCCACCCGGGGCGACGCCGTCGAGGGCGCTCCGAATCCGTTCCCGGACCAGCACCTCCCGTCCGGGCACGCCCGGCGTCTCCGACAGCGACCGCAGCAGTTCGTAGTCATGGCTCATGCGGGGAGCGTACCACCCGCCCGCAGCGGCTCCGCGCCGTTCAGGGCGCGTCCGCGCCCGACCGCTCCGCCGACCGCCGCTCCTCCCATGCGTCGACCGTCGCGACCAACCGTTCGGGGCACTCCTCCTGAACGACGTGCCCGCACCCGTCGAGCACGACCCGCTCCGCAAGAGGAACGGCCGCCGCCGGCCCCTCCGACGCCTCGGGTGGGACGATCGGGTCGGCGTCGCCCACGATGATCAGGACCGGGACGCGGACGCGTTCCCAGCGGCCCTCGAACGATACGTTCTCGGCGGCGCGCACGACCTCCCACAGCGCCCGGTCCCAATCGTGCGCCTGGGCGGCGGTCCGGTGCGCGTCGAGCACCTCGGGGCGGATCCGCTCGGGGTCCGCGTAGGCGCTGCGGAGCAGGTTCTCGCCCCGCTCGCCGCCCAACTGCCGCATCAGCGCCGGTCCGATCCGGCGGGCGTGCGGCGTGCGCAGCAGCGGCGCGGCCCACCCCGGCGGGCCTCCGCCCCCTGCGAGCACCGGAGCGATCAGCACCAGCGCCTCGAACCGGTCCGGATCGCGCAGCGCCGCTTCGAGCGCGATCGCCCCGCCGGCCGAGTGGCCGACCACGACCGCCGGTTCCGGTCCGAGCCGGTCGAGGACCGCGAACAGCTGGTCGACCTGCGCCTCGGGCGCGTACGGGTTCGGTTCGGGCGGGTCGAGCGGGCGTTCGCTGAGGCCGAAGCCGGGGCGGTCGTAGGCGACGGTGGACCGGGACTCGGCCCAGACGCTTCGCACGGCGTCGAAGCTGGCGAGCGTCGAGCCGAAGCCGTGGACGAACGCCATGGCGGCCGGGACCTCTTCGGGCGATTCGGCCCCGGCGGGGCCGGCGACGCGGGCGTGGAGCCGGACCGAGCCGGCGTCGATCCAGTCGGCGTCGTCCGCCGCCAGATCGTGGACGGAGCGGGTGCCCTCGAGCGGCGGCACCGGCCACACGAGCGGCAGGATCAGGACGGAGGCGGCCAGCAGGCCGAGCACGATCAGCGTGATCAGGATCCGGAACGGCACCCGGCCATTGGACCACGAGGGGCGCGCGTCGTCAGCGACCGGAGAACTCGGGCGTGCGCTTCTCCAGGAAGGCGCGTACCCCTTCGGCCCGGTCCTCGGTGCCCGCCACCAGGCCGAACAGGTCGGCCTCGACCTCGAGGCCCTGCGGCAGGGTCGCGTCCAGGCCGCGCACGACCGCCTCCTTGGCGAGCCCGAGCGCGACGGGCGCGTTGCGGAGGGTGGTGCGGGCGAGCGCCTCCGCCGCGGCCAGCGGATCGTCGGCGAGGCGCGAGATCAGGCCGAAGCCGAGCGCCTCCTCCGCCTCGATCAGGCGGCCGGTGAGGATCAGGTCGAGGGCGCGGGCCTCGCCGATCAGGCGGGGCAGGCGCTGCGTGCCGCCGTACCCCGGGATCAGGCCGAGCGTCGTCTCGGGCAGGCCGAGCCGGGTGCCGGGCGCGGCGACGCGCAGGTCGCAGGCCAGGGCCAGCTCCAGTCCGCCGCCGACCGCGAAGCCGTGCAGCGCGGCGACCGTCGGCATCGGGAGCGCCGCGAGGGTGTTCGACACGTCCTGCCCGGCGAGCGCCGCCTCCCGGCCGGCGAACGGGTCGTCGAGGTCGACGAACTCGCCCAGGTCGGCGCCGGCGCAGAAGCCGCCGCCCGCGCCGTGCAGCACCAGCGCCCGAACGCTCGCGTCCGCCTGCACCAGGTCGAGGGCCGCGCCGAGCTCGAGCAGCAGCTCGGCGTGCAGCGCGTTCCGTGCGTCCGGCCGCTCGAGCCGGACGAAGGCGACCGCCTCCTCGACGCGCAGGTCGAGGTGCTCGAACGCGAGCGCATCGTCCGCGTCGTGGGGGGTGCGTGGGTCGTCGCCGTCGTCGGTGGTCATGCGTCGCCTCCGTAGCTGAAGAAGCCTTCGCCGCTCTTGCGGCCGAGTCGACCGGCGCGGACCATGCGCCGGAGCACCGGCGCCGGCCGGTAGCGGGGGTCGCCGAACTCGCGGTGCAACGTCTCCATCACCTGGAGCACCACGTCGAGGCCGACGAGGTCGGCGAGCGCGAGCGGGCCGAGCGGCAGGTTCGCGCCGAGCGTCATCGCCCGGTCGATCGCCTCCGGCTCGGCGGTCCCCTCGTCGGCGAGGAGGGCCGCTTCGTTCAGGTAGGGGATCAGCAGCCGGTTCACGAGGAAGCCGGGTCGGTCGAGGCAGCGGACCGGCGTCTTGCCGAGCCCGACCGCGAACGACTCCGCCCGATCGAGGGTGGCGTCGTGGGTGCGCTCGCCGCGCACGACCTCGACCAGGGGTAGGACCGGCACCGGATTGAAGAAGTGCAGACCGCAGGTCGCGCCCGGCCGGCCGCCCGCCTCGCCGAGCTCCGTGATCGAGAGGCTCGAGGTGTTGCTGCAGAGCAGCGCCCCGTCGCGCGCGCCGGCGCCGATCGCGGTCCAGACCTCGCGCTTCAGGCCGGGATCCTCGGGCACCGCCTCGATCACCACCGACGCCTCCGCCACGGCGTCGTGCAGCGGTGCCTCGCCGGCGCCGGCCGAGGTGCGCAGCGCGGCGAGCGCCTTGGCCGGGTCGCGGTCGCCGAGGCGGCCCTTCTCGGCGGCGCGCCGGAGCCCCGTCCCGATCCGCGCCTCGGCCCGGCCGGTCGCCTCCTCCGAGGCGTCGTGCAAGCGGACCGGATGCCCGGCGGCCAGGCACGCCTGGGCGATGCCGGCCCCCATCGTCCCGGCGCCCAGGATCGCGACCGGGTTCCGGTCGGGTTCGGCGTTCACGCCGGCGTCTCGGCGCCGTCGGCGTCGATCGCGACGAAGGCGTCGAGCGCCGAGCGCGCCATCGCGTCGACGCCGGCGCTGAGGACCTCGGGGGCGACGAACGCCGGGTCGCCGACGTGGTTGCTCGCGACGAGCATACAGCCGGTCCGGACCCGCCGCAGGCGACCGAGCAGAAAGAGCGCAGCGGCCTCCATCTCGACCGCGAGGATGCCCAGGTCCGCCATCGCCGCCACGTCGCTCGGGCGGGTCGCGTAGAAGGCGTCCTCGGTCCGGATCAGGCCGACGTGCGCGCCGCCGTGCTCCGTGGCGGCGTCGACCAGGGCGCGGGTGGTGGCGAAGTCGGGCGCCGTCGCGTACGGGGCGCCGTCCAGGTAGGCGCGGGTGGTGCCGTCGGCGGGGACGGCCGCGTCGGCGACGACTCGGTCGCCCGGCCGGACGTCCGGGCCGATGATGCCGGCGGTCCCGATGCGCACCAGCGTGGTCGCCCCCAGGCGGATCAGCTCCTCGACCACGATCGCGAGGCTGGGGCAGCCCATGCCGGTCGTCTGCACCGAGACCGGCACGCCGCGGTAGCGGCCGGTGTAGCCGAGCAGCCCCCGGTTGTCGGTGGTGAGGACGGGGTCCTCCAGGTAGCTCTCGGCGACGGTGCGGGCGCGGCCAGGATCGCCGGGGAGGAGCACGTACGGCGCCAGCCGGTCCGGGTCGGTATGCACGTGGAGTTCCATCGAGCGAAGCGTAGCAGACGGCTCCGACGGCGGCGCCGGCAGCCCGCACCGCGGCGGCGGCGCCCGGTCCGAGAGCGTGCCTCGAGCGTGCTATCCTCGCGCCCGTATGGACGACCTTCTGGCCCTCCTGGACGCGTGCCGCCAGGCCGTCGGCGCTCGCGTCGCGGCGCTGGTCGGCGACGACGGCCTGCTGATCGAACGGACCGGACCGGACGACGGCGCTCCGGACGCGTACGACCTCGAGTGGTCGGCCGCCGAAGCGACCGATCTGCGCACCGTGGCCGACCGGTTGACCTCCGACGCGATGGGGGTGGGCCCGACCTCGTCGCTCACCGCCCGCGCGGGCGAGGTCGCGGTGCGTCTGGAACGGTGCGGCGACCGCGCCTTCGTGCTGCTGGTCGGCGACGCCGCCGCCGGCGCCACGGCGCTTCCCGACGAGCTCCGCGCGCGCCTGGCCGAGGCGACGGCGTGACCCTCGCCGACCGGCTCGCCTCGTTGGCCGCGACGCGCGGCGTACGTCGCTGCGCGGTCGCCAGCCTGGAGGGGTTCGTGATCGACGCCGCCACCTCGGAGACGGGCGGCGAGGCGACCGGTTCCGACGACGCGATCGCCGGACTGGTCGCTGCCGCGCTCGCTTCGGGGCGGAGCCTGGCCGACCTGTTCGGCGACGGCGAACTGCGGCAGGTGACGATCGAGTACGAGGACGGACCGGTCCTCCTCGTGCCGCTGCCCGATCCGGCCGCCGAGCACGTGGTGCTCGCGGTGCTCGAAGACGCCGGCTCGTTGGGCCGGGCGCGCCTGGCCGTGCGGCGGTCGCTCCACGAACTCGCGAAGGCGGTGGCGGAATGAACGAAGACGAGCCGAAGGGTGCCGGGAACGCGCGGCGCAAGATCGACCTGAGCATCGATCCCGCCGTGGCGAAGGGCACGTACGCGAACGCGACGGTCGTGAGCCACGGTCGGCACGAGGTGGTCCTCGACTTCGTCGCCGCGCTGCCGCACCACAAGCCGCAGGTGGTGTCCCGGGTGGTGCTCCCGACCCAGCAGGCGCACGCGCTGGCCCGGACCCTGACGCGCACCCTCGAGCGGGCGGAGGCGCAGTCGCCCTCCGTGCCGGGAGCGGCCACCGTCGGCGAGGACGAGGGACCGAACTGAACCGGACCGGCGCGGCGCACGACCCGACGCGCACGGTCCCGGTGGCGCCGGAGCCGTGCGCGGCCCCCATGTATGCTGGGCCCGTGCCCGCTCCCGTACGCATCGGACACGGCTCGGACGCCGGTCGGGTCCGCCCCCTCAACGAGGACTATCACCGCGTCTGGCGCTTCGGTTCGGAGGCGCCGTTGGTCGTGCTGGCCGTCGCCGACGGCATGGGCGGCGCGGCGGCGGGCGAGGTCGCCAGCAAGCTCGCGATCGAGGCGCTCGACGAGACGATCCGCCGCTACGTCGCCGAGCGCGACGCCGGACGTCGGGTGGTGGGCCTGCCCTCCCTGCTCGAGAAGGCGATCCGGCTCGCGAACCGACGGGTGTACGGGGCGGCCCTCGAACGACCGTCGGAGAAGGGAATGGGCACCACCCTCACCTGCGTCGCCTTCGAGGGGGGCGAGGCGCACGTCGGACACGTCGGCGACTCGCGTGCCTATCTGGTGCGCGAGGACCGGATCTACCAGCTCACGCGCGACCACAGTTGGGTCGAGGAGCAGATCGAGCGGGGCGTCCTGACCGAAGAGGAGGGACGGGCGCACGCCTGGCGGAACCTCATCACCCGGGCGCTCGGAACGCGTCCGCAGGTGGCGCCCGATACCGCCACCATCGAAGTGCGGCCGGGCGACGTGCTGCTCGTCTCGACCGACGGGCTGCACGGCGTCGTCGAGGCCGAGGAGATCCTGGCCGAGGTCGGTCGGGCGGGCGACCGGCAGTCGGCGGTCGACGCGCTGATCGCGCTCGCCAACGAACGCGGCGCGCCGGACAACGTGACCGTCGTCGCGGCGGAGGTCGCGTGACGGTCGTGGCGCTCGTCGCGGCGGCGGCGGTCGTGGCGGCCGCGCTCTGGCGGGCGCCGTCGTGGGCCCAGCTGACGGCCGTCGCCGCCATGGCGGCGGGAGTGGCGGCGCTCGCGGCGTTCGCCGGCATCGAGCGGGCGCTGCTGCCGGTCGCCCTGATCGCGGGCGCGGTCGGGTTGGCCGTTCCGGTCGGCCCCTCGGCCGGACGGCACCGGCGGGTCGCGCCGCGCAAGGGCGGCCGTGCGGGCGCGCGCGGCAAGGACGGTCGGAAGCGGGGGAACGGCGCCGAGGACGGGGAAGGGTTCGAAGGGGTCGAGGTGCCCGGGTTCGACATCCTCGAGAAGGTCGGTTCCGGCGGGATGGCCAGCGTCTACCGGGCGCGCCGCCGCTCGGACGGGACCACGGTGGCGCTCAAGGTGCCGATGGAGCAGTACGTCGCCGACGCGAAGTTCATTCGGCGCTTCCACCGCGAGGCGGAGGTGGCGCAGCGGCTGGACCACCCGAACATCGTGCGCACCTACGAGCACGGAGCGCAGGGCGTGCAGCACTACATGGCGATGGAGTACGTCGACGGTCGCAGCCTCGAGTCGTACGTCGAGGCGCGCGAGCTCGACGTCCCCCTCGTCATCGACGTCATGAAACGCGTCGCCGAGGCGCTCCAGGCGATCCACTCGGCGGGGATCATCCACCGCGACATCAAGCCCGGCAACATCATGATCACCAAGGGCGGCCTGCAGGAGGGGCGACCGCGGGTGGCCGAGGACGCCGTCAAGCTGATGGATTTCGGGATCGCCGGCGGCAAGGTGATGACCCGCCTGACGATGACCGGGGCGCGCGTCGGCACCCCGGTGTACATGTCGCCGGAGCAGGCGCGCGGGCTCAAGATCGACCACCGCAGCGACATCTACAGCCTCGGCCTGGTGCTCTACGAGATGCTGACCGGCCAGACCGCCTTCAAGGGCGGCTACGAGGCGATCGTGCACCAACAGATCTTCCAGACGCCCGCCCCGCCCCGTCAGATCGACGTGGCGATCCCGAAGGCACTCGATTCGTTGGTGATGCGGATGATCGCGAAGGACCCGGAGGAGCGGCCGGCGCTGCGCGACGTGATCCAGGTCCTCTCCGACGAGGCTTCGTGGGACGCGGCGGACGGTCCGGACCTGCCCAGCCGGCTGGTGGTGGCGGTATCGGCGCGTCAGGGGCTGATTCGCGTGCTCGACGCCGAGGGCACGCTGCACGGCAGCGTCGGCGAGGTGTCGCCAGCGTCCTTCCCCGCCGCGCCGCTCGCCATCGCCGTGTCGGACGACGGCCACCTCTACGCGGCGGTGTTCGAGTACCGCATCGGCGAGGACGACGACCACCGCATGATCCACAAGCTGACCGAGGACGGGCACGAGGTGGCCCGGTTCGGTCGTTACGGAATGGGGGAGGGGGAGTTCCTCTACCCGGCCGGCCTCGCCTGCGGACCCGGTCCGGACGGCGACGTCTACGTCCTGGACGGCGAGTCGTTGCGGGTGCAGCGCTACGCGCCGGACGGCACGCCCCGGGGCGCGTTCGGGGGGCGCGGCGCGGGGCAGGGCACCTTCGACGACCCGCGCGCCCTCACTGTGGGGCCGGACGGCAAGGTGTACGTCCTCGATCACGGCAACCGGCAGGTGCAACGGTTCGCGCCGGACGGGACGTACGAGACCCGCTGGGCGTTCCGGATGGGTCAGGACCGGCCGGGCATGCGGGTGCTCGACGGCGTCGCCGTCGGCCCGGACGGGACGCTGTACGTCAGCGACGCCACCGCGGGACGGATCCGGACGGTCACGCCCGCCGGTCGGGTGGGCCAGAGCTACCGGATCGAGCCGCTTCAGGGCGAGGCGACCGAGGCGCTCCTCGACCTCGGCGTCGATCACGACGGGTACCTCTACGCCGCCCGCCGCGGCGGGCACCTGATCCGCAAGTTCGCACCGGACGGCACCCTGGCCGCGACCCTCGAGGCGTACGCGCCGTTGGTGCAGACGATCGTCCAGGTTCGGCCCGACGCCTCCTGAGCGAGCGCGTCGGACCGGTCTTCGCGGGTCCGCGACCGCGGGTCCGGTGCCGCGCGGCCGTCCCACCGTGGGCGTGCCTCCGGGGCCGTGCCTCCGGGGCCGTGGGTCCGGTGGTGGGTCCGGGGCCGTGGCTCAGAGCCCGGGGATCAGGCGGACGATCGACTGGAAGATCACCAGGAACAGGTTCTGCAGCGCCCCGAGCACGCCGGTGAAGCTGAGCACCAGGAACACGACCAGGAATCCGAGGATCCCGAACTGGCGGATCTGTTCGATGAGACGGCGTACCTGCGGGTTGCCGAGCGCGAGCGCCGCCATCGCCCCGTCGAGCGGGAACACCGGGAACAGGTTGATCACCGCGTGCAGCACCGCGAACGAGGCGGCGATCAGGAACGACCGGTAGAGCGCCGGCGAGCCGGTGGCCAGGAAGATCGACCCGATCAGCACGCAGGCGAACGCCACGATCAGGTAGGCGAGCGGACCGGAGTACCAGGCGAGGGCCTCCTGCCGGCCGCGGCCGCGGTAGTTCCGGCTCTCGATCGGCACCATCTTGGGCCAACCGAACCCGAGCAGGAAGAGCAGCAGCACGCCGATCGGTTCGAGCTGGCGTTGCGGTTCGAACTGGCCGAAGCCGGCCAGCCGCGGGCGCACGTCGCCGAGCCTGGCGGCGACCCAGGTCTGGAAGACGTTGTGGAACATGAGGGCGAAGATCATCACGATGGCGGAGATGACCAACGTGGTCGGGTCGCCCAGATGGTTGAGGATCACGGGGAGTCGTCGTTCCTTTCCGCTTCGGCGGGGACGCCGCGGATCAGCGTCGTCGCCAGCGCGAGTTCGTCGTCGAAGTCGCGGACGCGGCGCTCGCGTCGGGCGCGGGCCACCTGGTCCAGAATGCGGCCGACCCGCGGTCCGGGCGCCAGGCCCAACTCTAGCAGGTCCCTTCCGCGCAGCCGCCTGCGCCCGGCGAGGCTCTCGAACGTTCGCACCACGTGCCGGTGGGGGTCCCCGTGCGCCTCGAGCACCGCCCGGCCGGAGCGTTGCAGCGATTCGAGCAGGTCGTCGCGCGGCTCGGCGCCGGCGACGATCCGCGCGACCCGCTCGGCGGTGTGCGCGTGCCGGTCGGGCAGGTGGAAGCGACGGGTGGCGGTGCGCCGCTCCTCGTCGCCCAGCCGCAGCAGCAGTGCCGTCCAGTAGGCGTCGGGCGGAACTTCCCGGCCCTCGCCGGCCATCCGGTCGAGGGCGTCGAGCACCGACGCGGAGTGGTCCAGGCCGTAGGCGCCCGCCAGCACGCCGAGGTCGTCGAGGATCCGCAGGGCGCGGGCCGGGCGCTCCTCGTGCACGACCAGGTCGAGTTCGTTGCGGAGTCGTTCGGGGCTGACGCGCGCGACGAAGCCGTCGGCGAGCGCCCGTCGCGCCTGCTCCGCGGTGCCCTCCTCGAAGCGGAAGCCGAGTCGCGCCGCGAGGCGCGCGCCCCGCACGATCCGCGTCGCGTCCTCGGTGAAGGAGAGCGGGTGCAGCGTGCGCAGCAGTCCGTCGCGCAGGTCGTTCAGGCCGCCGACCGGATCGGAGAGGAGGGGCGGACCCGGCGCCCAACGCAGCGCGAGCGCGTTCACGGTGAAGTCGCGCCGCCGCAGGTCGCGGCGCACGTCGCTCGGCACCACCTCCGGCAGCGCGCCGGGGCCGGCGTACCGCTCTTCGCGCGCCCCGGCCAGGTCGAGCGCCTGGCCGCCGGGCAGGTGCACGGTCGCGGTTCCGAACGCCGCATGGGTCGAGACCCGCCCGTTCAGATCGGTCGCCGCCGCTTCGGCCAGGGCGCGTACGTCGGCCCCCTCGACCGCCAGGTCCAGGTCGGTGAGCGGCCCGCCGAGGAGGGCGTCGCGGACGGTGCCGCCCACCAGGTGCAGCGAGGCGCCGGGCGGCAGCCGCGCCTCGAGCCGAGCGAGCACCTCGCCCGCTTGGGCACGCATCCGGCGCACGATCCGTTCGGCCGGGGCGGGGTCGACGGCGCCGGAGCCGTGCCGCGCCCCGAGCAGGTCGCTGCGGGTGACGATCCCGACTAGGCGCCCTTCGTCGTCGACGATCGGCAGACGCCCGACGCCGTGCCGCGCGACCCGTTCCTCGAGCGCTTCGAGGTCCGCGTCCGGGCCCGCCATCACCGGCGGGGCGCCCATGAAGCCGCGCACCTCGCTGCGTCCCAGCCCGAGCTCGAGGGCGCGGTCGAGGTCGCGGCGCGACAGGACGCCGACCACCCGCTCCTCCTCGACCACGACCAGGCCGTTGTGGCCGTAGCGGAGGAGGGCCTGCGCGGCGTCGTGGACGGTCGCGTCGGGCGGGACGGTGCGGACCGGCCGGCTCATCAGGTCGCGCGCGGTGCGCGGCGGCACGGCGTGCCGCGCGAAGGCGGCGAGGACGGCGGCGACCGCCTCGGGCAGCGGCCGGTCGTCGCGGGCGAAGGCGGCGCCGG
>SLSQ01000273.1 GCA_007130355.1 Trueperaceae bacterium | reverse complement strand
GTCCCGTCCGCGCCGGTCCCGTCCGCGCCGGTCCCGTCCGCGCCGGTCCCGTCCGCGCCGGTCCCGTCCGCGCCGGTCCCGTCCGCGCCGCCCGGCGCCGGCAGCTCTGGACCGTCGTCGAGCGAGAACTGCAGTCCGTCCGTCTCGCCGGGCGCGCCGAGCGTGATCACCAGCTCGCCGCTGCGGGAGTCCCAACTGGTGTACAGAGCCCAGCAGCAGCGGTCCCAGGTCAGGAAGAAGCGCGGACGGGCGTCGATCCCGAACTCGCCCGGATCGTCGTCGACCAGCTCCCAGACGTCGTTCCACGCCGCGCCGACCGTGAGGTCGCGCGTCGGTCGGACCGACAGCGCCACCTCGTCGAGGGTCAGGCGCCCGCTCCGGACCTCCTGCTCGCCGGCGTCGAAGGTGGCGCGGTAGCCGAAGGTGCCCTGCAGACCGACCACGCCGAACAGGTCCAGCCCCGCCTCCAGGTTGGCGCGCCGCAGCCAGGCGACGTCGAGGGCGTCGTCCGGCAGCGGCAGGTCGACGAAGGCGTCGGCGGTCAGCCGCACCCGCCCCTCGCCGAACGCCCGGTCGGCCAGGCGCACGCGCGCCTCGAACAGGGTGTCGCGGCGCTCGTGCCCCTCGTCGGTCGGCGCGATCCGGGTGCGCACCTCCGCCCGGAAGCGTACGCCGGCCGTCTCGCCGTCGTCCTCGACCCGCAGCGCCACCCGGCGGACCGCCTCCGGATCGGGCGCCAGCCCGAGCGCGTCGGCCGGCAGCAGCGGCACCCCTTCGACCGTGGCACGGACCACGCCGCGGTAGCGGGCGGTCAGGCGGTGCGTGCCGACCGGTCCGCCTTCGGGGCCGAACCGTTCCTCGATCTCGACCCGGACCGGTCCGGCGTCGGCCGCGAACAGGTAGCCGGCGCGCAGCAGTTCGCCGTCGTTCGGATCCCACTCGACGCGTGCCTCGAGGCCCGGCCACGGCTCGCGGTCGCTCAGGGTCCCGAGCGTCACCGTCGCCACCGCCGGCGTCCAGACGCCGCGCTCCTCGTCCGCCGGTTCCGCCTCGATCCCCGCCTCCAGCCGCAGCGACGCCAGGTCGCGGGCGCCGACCTGGACCGTGCCGTTCGCGCGGGTGCGGTCCCGCTCCGGCGCACCGTCCGGCCCGCCCGGCACCGACGGGTCGATGTCCCAAAGGCCGCTCAGGTCGGTGCGCGCCTCGAAGCGGCCGGCCCCGAACCGCACGCCCGCCTCCGCCCGCAGCGTGCCCGGATCGCCCTCGGCAGGGTCGGCGTCGTGCGTGAGCGAGAGCGACAGGGCCGGCACGTTCGTGAAGGCGTCGATCCGCACACGGGTGGGGGCGAGGCCCAGCTCGTCGGGGCGGCGGTCGTCCTCGAGCACGTACCCGGCCTCGGCCCGCAGGCGCAGACCGTCGAACGGCCGCAGGTCCAACGCGGCACGCAGCTCGCTGCGGGTGCGGAGCGCGATCCGGTCGAAGGCGAACGGCGTCTCGCCCTCCGCCGCATTGCGCGCGAAGCGCAGCTCGAACGACCCGGCCGACCCGAACCGCGCCACCGAACGCGCCTCCGCCCGCCACGCCACCTGACGCTCGCCCGAACCGTAGTAGCGGCCCTGGAAGTCGTTGCGGCCGTCCAGCTCGAGCCAGTCGGTCAGGCGGGCGCGCGGCAGCACCACCCGGTGCCGCACCGCGAAGCGGCCGCCGGTCACCTGCGTCCGGCCGGCCACCCCTCGGTGGGTCGGATCGGGCGCGTCCTGGAACGCGCCAAGGTCCAGCGCCGCCGCCTCGAGCCGGAACGGACCGACCTCGAGCGGCAGCGCCGCGTCCGCATCGACCCGCAGGCGCAGCGGCTCGGACCGCGCCGACGACGGCCCGTCCCAGCTCGGGGCGCGCACCGCCTCGGGCGAGGTGGCCACCGGCAGGCGCGACGACACCGCGAACCGCACGCCCTCGACCGTCTCGGCCACCTCGGCCTCGATCTCGAGCAGGTCGCGCCGGGTCGCGTCGTCGCGGCCCACCCGCAGCCGCACCTCCGGCCCGACCGCCTGCGCGTCGGTGCGGTAGGTCGCCTCGAGCCGGATCCGGGACTCGCTCGCCTCGCGGTTCAGGTGCTCGGCGAGGGGCGGACGGTACGACGCCTCGATCCGACCGGAGCCGCGGTCGTCGTAGAAACGGTGGTCGACCGCCAGCGCCAGGTACGACCGCACCGGCCGGCCGCCCAGCAGGTTCCCGTCGAAGAACCCGCCCCGGTCGGGGTCGACGTCGGCCAGCCAGCGGGCCGAGAAGGTCCCGTACGCGTTCGGGCCCGACACGTACGGCCAGTCGAGCCGCACCTCCGACGGGGCGCGCGCGTCGCCGCTGCGGACCTCCAGGCGCGGGATGCGCGACGGTTCGGCGATCGGCAGCACCAGCAGCGGCAGGTTCAGGACCGGCCGGTCGCGGATCAGCACCTGCGCCTCCCAGGCGATCAGGCGGTCGCCGGGCAGCACCTCGATCCGTTCGGCCCGGAACGAGAAGTCCTCGACCTCCTGCCCGCAGCGGGCGCACGGCCCGAACGCGCCCTCCAGCAGGCGGATGCGCCCCTCGACCCGTTGCGCCCGTTCGCCGCGCACCTCGACCGAGCCGGTGATCACCAGCACCTGCGTGCCGTCCAGCCGGCCGTCGCGCAGCGACACGGTCAGGTCCTCGCCGATCAGCGTCTCGTCGGCCCGTTCGACCCGGCCGAGGCCGAGGATCCGGACCTCGCCCAGGTCGGGGTCGAACTCGATGCGGGAGGCGATCAGGGTGGCCTCGTCGGTGCGGACGGTCACCCGCTCCGCCTCGATCCGGTAGTAGGTGCGCTCCTCGCCCCCCGGCAGCACGACCGTGCGCAGCTCCAGGCGGGCGTTCGGGTCGTCGTGCGTGTCGATCCGCACCGTCTGCGCCGCCGCCGTCCCGAGCAGGGTCGCCAGAACGATCAGCCAGACCGCCGTCGCCGCGCGCGCCGCCCGGACGCTCACCGCCGCCGCACCCACGCCAGCAGCCCCACGCCGGCGGCGAAGTAGAGCGCCACCGGTGCCCAGCCCGCCGCCCAGGCGGGCACGGTGCCCTGCCCGCCGAGCAGGTTCGCGACGCTCCAGGTGGCGTAGTACAGGAAGGTCAGCACCAGCACCGAGACCATCCCGACCGGCGTGTCGCGGCGCACGCCGGCCAGCGCTACCGCCAGCGCGAACACGGCGAAGGCGATCGCCGCCGCCGGTTCCGCCGCCTTGCGGTGCAATGCCGTCCAGGCCGACGGGTCGACGCGGTCCTGACGCAACCGCGCCAGCAGCTCCGGCAGCGGCAGCGAGCGCAGTTCGCTGCGGGCCGCCTGCGCCGTCGCCAGGTTGCGGACCGGCACCGTCGCGCGGTCGGCCCGCATCGAGAGCGACGGCCGGCCGGCGTCGAGCACCTGCAGCCGCACGTTCGTGAGTTCCCAGGTGCCGGCCTCGGCGTCCAGCCGGCCGGACTCCGCCTCGATCAGTTCGCGCGGGCCGGAAAGTCCCTCCGGCGTCACGATCGTCACGCCCTCGGCAGCGCCGTCCGGGCCGAGCCGCTCGACGAACAGCGCCCGGCCGAGCGCGTCGGTGAAGAACGCGCCCTCCTGCAGCAGCGTCTGCGGCGAGGTCATCACGATCTCGCGCTCGATCTCGCCCGCGCGACGTTCGGCCCACGGCACCAGCAGCTCGGCGTTCGCGGCGGCCAGCAACGCCACCAGCGTGCCGACCGTCAGCAACGGACGCAGCAGCGCGGTTGGGGAGACGCCGAGCGTCAACGCCGCCCGCAGCTCGCGGTCGGCCGCCATCCGCGACAGCGCCAGCAGCGACGCGAACAGCAGCGCCAGCGTCAGGCCGGCCGACGCCGCCGCCGGCAGCTTGTGCAGCAGCCAGCCCGCGACCAGCCCGATCGGCGCGCCGCGCGCCAGGGCGTCGGCCAGCACGCCCAGCAGGAAGTTCGTCAGCAGCAGGACCAGCAGCACCGCCAGCCCGGCCAGGTAGAGGGGCGCGATCTCGCGCAGCAGGGCCCGTCCGAAGGTGTTCACGTCCGATCCCCGCGCGCCACGTTCGCGAGCGCGACCGCCGCCACCGCGGCCGGGGTGGCCCAGGCGGCCGCCACCGGCCCCAGCACGCCCTGCTCGTAGAGGGAGGCGGTGAAGGTCCAGGCCGCCCAGAAGCCGGCGATCAGCACGATCGTCCAGGCTACGCCGGCCGCGCGGCCGCGCAACCGAAGCGCCAGCGAGCCGGCGGCGAGCACGAACACCAGGGTCGAGGCGGCGTCGGCGAGCCGCCGGTGCAGGTCGAACCGCAGGTCACCGGCGTCGGCCCCCGCGGCGCGGCGCTCCTCGATCCGGGTCGAGAGCTCGCCGAGGGTGAGCGTGTTCGGTCGGGCCAGCGTCGCGTCGGGGGTGAGCGCCAGCTCGAACGGCACCGTCTCGGGCGGGGCACGCACCGGGTCCTCGCCGGGGGTCACGCGCCAGCCGGCCTCGAGCTCCCAGCGGCTCGGGTCGGGGACCCAGCGGCCGGAGCGGGCGGTGCGGATCGTGCCGTCCTCGGCGCGGATCAGGACGCCGTCAAGTCGGGCCTGGCCGGGCCGGTCCAGGTCGGAGCGGACGCGGGCGGCGTGGAAGATCGCGCCGCCCACCACGAACGAGGCGTCCCGCTCGGTCGCGGCCGGCGGACGGGCGTAGAGAAAGCCGTCGATGATCTCCTGGTAGGCGCGCTCGGCCCGCGGTTCGAGCACCCCGTTGTTGGCCACGCCCGCGAGGGACACCGCCGCCCCCCACGCCAGCAGCGGGACCAGCAGTCGGCTGGGCGGCACGCCGCCCGCCTGGATCGCCTTCAGTTCGCTGTCGCGCGCCATCCGCCCGCCGGCGACGAGCACCGCGAAGGTCGCCGCGACCGGCAGGCCCAGGTGCAAGAACCACGGCACCTTGGCGGCCAGCAGGCGGAGGACCTGTTCGAACGAGGCGTCCTGCTCGATCAGGAACCGCGCCAGGACGCTCAGCAGGTCGACCGACAGCAGCAACGCCACCGCCGCGACGCCCAGCACGAACAGGCCGGTGACCTCGAGCACCAGGCTGCGTGCGAGGCGGATCGGCACGTCCGCGAGCATAGCACCGGACCCTGCGCCCGCCCGGTGCGGGCGCGCCCCGCCCGGCGCCCCGGGTCCGGCCGCACGCGACCGGGCGAACGCGACCGGGCGAACGCGACCGGCCGAACGCGACCGGCCGCACGGGACCGCAGTAGGCTGGACGCGTGCCGCGCGCGAGCGAACCCCGTCCCGTCGCCCTGATCGCGGTGCAGGCCCGCCTGCACCCGGACCGCTACCGCAGCGAGGCGGCGTACCGCAGCTGGATCGCCGACGCCTGCGCCGAGGCGGTCGCGGGCCTGCCGCCCGCCGACGAGGTGCCGCGCCTGATCGCCTTTCCCGAACTGATCGGCGCGCCGCTCGCCTGGGCGCTCGACCGGGACGCGGACCCGCGCGACGCCGCCGGGGCGGCGCACCGGGTGCTCGCGAACGTGCGGGAGGCGCCGGGCGTGGTGGCGCGCGCCGCGCTGCGCTTCCGCCGCCTCGGTCCCGCGCTGCTGCACCACCCCCGCGCCGTGCGCGCCGGCCGTGTCCACCAGCGGGCGTTCGCCGACGCCGCCCGCGACGCGCGCGCGACGGTGGTGGCCGGCTCGATCCTCGGTCCGCCGGTCGGGTACGAGCCGTCCCGCGGCTGGCACGTCACGCACGGCGCGGCGCGCAACCGGGCGCACGTGTTCGGCCCCGAAGGGGGCCTGCTGGGCGTCAGCGACAAGGCGTTCCTGACGCCCGGCGCGGAGTCCCGGATCGGACTGACGCCGGGCCGGGTCGAGGACCTGCGCCCGCTGGCGACGCCGGCCGGACCGGTCGGGGTGGCCGTCTGCCTCGACGCCTTCTTCGAGGAGGTGGTCGGCCGGCTCGACGGCCAGGGGGCGACGGTGCTGGTCCAGCCGAGCGCCAACCCGGCGTCGTGGACGCGGCCCTGGCCCCCGGACCCGACCATGCGCGAGGGCGAGGCCTGGTGGCGCCACGGCCTGCCGCGGCTGCTGCGCGAGCGGACGCATCTGCGGGCGGGGGTGAATCCGATGGCGGTCGGCGACGCGTTCGGCCTGAGTCCGCGGGGACGGTCGACCGTGGTGGTGGCCGGCGCGCCCGGGGCGGACGGCCTGCCCGAGGGGATCGTGGCCGCCGCCCCCGACGCGCACGACGCCGCGATCGTCCGTACGCTCGTTCGCCTTCCGCTCGGGTATGATTTTCGGCCGACATGACCGGCACCCTCGGCCTCTTCTCCCTCGTGGACCTGTTCCAGCTGCTGGCCGGCGCCAAGCGCACCGGACGGCTGGCGGTCGAGCACCCGCTCGGCCCCGCCAAGGTGTACTTCGACGGCGGCCGGGTCACGCACGCCGAGTTCGCCGGGGAGGACGGCGAGGAGGCGGTCTACGCCCTCTTCGCCGACGAGCGCGGCGACTTCTCGTTCCGCACCGGCCTGCCGGCGCCCCGCACCACGGTCACGATGCGGACGCACAACCTGGTGCTCGAGGCGGTTCGGCGCCTGGACGAGGCCCGCCGCGACGAGGGCGACGAGTCGGACGAGGTGCCGTACGAACCGGACGTGGTGCCGGAGCGGCACGGCGACCCCGCCGCCGACCTCAGCGCGCTGGGCGCGACCGAACGGAAGATCCTGGGCGCCGTCGACGGCCACCGCAGCCTGGGCCGCATCGCGCAGTCGACGCACGTCGCGCTCGAGGACGCCTCGCGCGTGGTGGGGCGACTGGTCGCCGCCGGCGTGTTGATCGCCCGCAAGCGTCGGCCCCGCACGGCCCGGCTCGTGGTCCGCCCGACCGACGAGCCGATCCCGGTCGGTGCGGCGGTGCTCGACGCCACCATTCTCGAGGCGTGGCGGCGCGCGTCGGGCACCGAACCGACCGAAGCGCTCTGCCGCCGCGACGACGGGCGGATCGAACGGCTGCGCGTGCGCGGCCGGCCGAACGTCGGGCCGTACCTGCTCATGGGCCGCGAACCGATGCTGCGGACCGGCTTCCAGGCCGACGAGTCGCTGCTGGTCCGCCCGGCCGAGGACGGACCGTGACCGACGCGCCGACCGCCCCCGCCCCCGCCCGCGCCGACCCGAGCGGCTCCGCCTCCGA
This sequence comes from Trueperaceae bacterium, assembly GCA_007130355.1. Taxonomy (GTDB): domain Bacteria; phylum Deinococcota; class Deinococci; order Deinococcales; family Trueperaceae; genus SLSQ01. The sequence continues at coordinate 1,542 of SLSQ01000273.1, read as the reverse complement.
TCCCGAGGTCGGCCAGCGTCGTCTGTTGCCGTGGCGGCGCGCCCCGTTCCCCGCGCCGTGGAGCGCCTGGTTCGGGCGCGAGGCGCCGCTCCACCTCGAGATCGGCTTCGGCGACGGACGCTTCACCGTCGCGCGCGCCGAGGCGGAACCGGAGCACGACTTCGTCGGGATCGAGGCGTCCGGCGTGAGCGCCCGCCGTGCCCTCGGCAAGGTCCGCGCCGCCGGCCTCGGGAACGTCCGCCTGGTCAAGGCGGGCGCGCAGGCCGCCGTCCGCAACCTGTTCGGGCCCGGCACGCTCGCGTCGGTCACCGTGAACTTCCCCGACCCGTGGCCGAAGACGCGGCACGAGGGGAACCGGCTACTGCGCATGCCGTTCCTGGGGACGCTGGCCGAGCGCCTGGCTCCCGGCGGCGAGATCCGCCTGGCGACCGACCACGAGGCGTACTTCGCCTACGCCACCGAGCAGGTGCGCGCCTGCGGCCTGTACGAGGTCGAGCTGCGCGATCCCCCGCCCGAGGTGCACCGCACCAAGTACGCCCTCAAGTGGCTGGCGCAGGGCAAGGGCGTGCACTACGCCGCCTACGTCCGCAACGACCGCCCCGCGCCCGTCCTCGCACCCGTCCGGAGGCCCGACCGCATGCCCCACGCCCTGCTGCACGGCCGTCTGCCCGACGCGCCGTCGTTCGAGAAGACCGTCCTCGAGGTCGAGGGCGGACACGTGATCCTGCACGAGGCGATGCGCGCCGTGGCCGGCGACCGCGGTCGCGACCGGCTGCTGGTCCGCGTCACGGTCGACGAGCCCGACCTGATCCAGCAGCTTCTGGTCGCCGTACAGCGCCGCGAAGGCAATGAGCACATCGTGCGGCTCGAGTCGTTCGGCGACCCGATCGTGACCCCCGCCGTGCGCGGCGCGGTGCACGGCGTCACCGAGTGGCTGCACGCGCAGGGCGGCTGGACGGTCGCCGCCCGGAACTACTGACCGTGGCCGGCGCCGCCCGCGACCTGCCGCTGCTGCGGGTCGACGCCTTCCCCGCGCGGCACGGCTTCACCACCCGTGCCGGCGGCGTCAGCGCCGCGCCGTGGGAGGCGCTCAACCTCGGCCTCTCGGTCGGCGACGACGTCGCTGCGGTCCACGAGAACCGGCGCCGGGTCCTGGCCGCCTTCGGCGCCGATCCGGACCGGACCGCGGCGCTGCATCAGGTCCACGGCACCGACGTGCACCGCGCCGAGACGGTCGGAGCGCCCGGCACCACCCGTGGCGACGCACTGATCTCGGACGATCCCGCCTGGACCCTGGTCGTGTCCGTCGCCGACTGCGTCCCGCTGCTGCTGCACGATCCCCGCAGCGGCGCCGCCGCCGCCGTGCACGCCGGCTGGCGCGGGGCGGCCGCCGGCGTGGTCGGACGGGCGGTCGAGGCGCTGCGACGCGCCTACGGCGTCGACCCCCGCGACCTGCACGCCGCCGTCGGACCGAACGTCTCCGGCCCCGCCTACCAGGTGGGCCCCGAAGTGGTCGAGGCGTTCGCCGCGGCCGGCTTCCCC
>SLSQ01000088.1 GCA_007130355.1 Trueperaceae bacterium | reverse complement strand
GCAGGATCAGCGCGAAGGCGATCAGGAAGGCGGGCAGCAGCATCGGGACCAGCACCACGCTGGCGAAGAAGCGGCGCAGGGGGAGCCGCGTGCGCACCACCACGTACGCGAACGCGAGCCCGAGCACCAGCGAGATCGCGGTCGCGATCGAGGCGACGGCGAGCGTGTTGTACAGGGTGTTCCGGAAGTGGGTCGAGCCGAAGAACCGCTCGTAGTTCGCGAGACTGAGTCCGTCGGCGCCGCGCACGCTCTCGACCAGGATGCTGTAGGTAGGCACCAGCACCAGCGCCAGGATCGTGAAGGCGACGGCGAGGTACGCGATCAGGACGGCGGGCTCGCGCACGATGCGCGGCAACGTGCGGACGCGGGTTCCGGCGGCGTCGGGAATGTCGGTCCTCCTCGAGCGACCTGCGACGAACGCGTCGTTCGCGCGAGCGGCTCCCCGAGATTCGGGACGCCGCTCGCGCGAGGTCGGGCACGGGGGTCAGCCGGTCACTGCGGCTCGGCCTGGGTGACCTCTTGGAAGGTGTCGAGGAGCCGGGAGGTGTTGTCGGCGAGCCAGCGGAACGGCACGTCGATCACCTGATCGCTGGGGATATCGACGCCCCCTTCGGGCGGGGCGACGCCCTCGACGATCGGGTAGTTGCCGAAGCGCGTCAGCACCTCCTGGGCGGTGGGCGTCAGCAGGTAGTCCATGAAGGCGCGGGCGCCGTCCGGGTTCGGCGCGCCGGCGACCACGGCCGCGCCGTACGGCTCGGCGAACGCCGGGTTCGGGACGACCACCTCGAGCGGGAAGCCTTCCTGCTGGAGCTGCCAGACGGCGTCGTAGAAGCCGATGCCGATCGGGTACTCGCCCTGCGCGACCAGCGTCTGCGGGGCGCGCCCGCTGCGGGTGAACTGCGCCACGCTGCGGTTCAGTTCGGTCACGTACACCCAGCCGTCGTCCTCGCTGCCGCCGGCCTGGATCGGCATCTGCAGCATCGTGCCCAGCGCGGCGCGCGCCGTGCCGGAGGTGGCCGGGTGCGGCATCACGATGGCGTCCTCGAACATCGGGTCGAGAAGCTGATCCCAGTCGCCGGTGGGGGCCTCGATGCCCATCCGTTCGACCAGGTTCGGGTTGTAGAAGAACACCAGCGGGTAGGTGCCGACCGCTTGGATGTGCTCTTCGTCGTAGCGGTAGGCGGGGAGGACCCCGTCCGCACCGGCCGGTTCGTACGCTTCGATCAGGTCTTCGTCGAACGCCTGCTGCAGGATCGCGGGCCGGACCGACAGCCACACGTCGGCCTGCGGGCGCTGCGCTTCGGCGCGTAGGCGGCTCTGCGACTCGCCGGTCGAGATCACGATGTTCAGCACCTGCATGCCGGTCTCGGCCGTGAACGGCTCGGCCAACGCCTGCATGAACTCGTCGTTGAACGGCGAATAGACGATCACGTCGCCCTGCGCCTGCGCGCTCCCGAACGCCAGTACGGCGAGCGCTGCGATGCACGTCACGAATCTACGCATGGTGCCTCCCTTTCGTGTGCGGTTCGAATTCCAAGGTAGCACGGGGGACGCGAGCCTTCGTGTCGACCCGCTCCATGCGCCACACCCGACGTTCCGTAGTCGGCACGGCACCGCCCGGGGCGGCCCGACCCCCTACGACGCCGCGCCGTCTCAAGCGTCGATTCGCGGATCGAACAGATCCCGCAACCAATCCCCGATCATGTTCACGGCCAGGACGAGGATCATGAGCGCCGTTCCGGGAAGCGTGGCGGGCCACCACGCGAGACGCAAGACGTCTCGTGCCTCCGACAGCATCCCTCCCCAGGTCGGCACCGACGGCGGGATTCCGACGCCGATGAAGCTCAGCGCCGCTGCCACGACGATGTTCTTCGCGACGTCGAAACTGCCGATGACGATCACGGGGGCGAGGATGTTCGGCGTGATGTGCTGGATCAGCACACGGAGCGGCGAGGCACCGAGCGATTCGGCGGCGATCACGAACTCCTGATTCTTCACGGCGAGCACCTGCGCCCTGGCGACCCGTGCGTACATCACCCACCCCGTGAACCCGAGGATCAGAATGACCTGCACCATCCCTCCGCCGAGTACGGCGAGGATCGCGAGGTAGAGCACCATGCTCGGAAGCGCGACCTGTAGGTCGGCCGCACGCATGATCAGATCCTCCCAGAAGCCGCCCGCGTAGCCGGCGAGCAGGCCGAGGACCAGGCCGATCGTGCCGCCGATCATGACCGACGCCAGTCCGATCAGCAGCGAGAAGCGGGCTCCGTACGCGATGCGCGTCGCGAGGTCGCGACCGAGGGCGTCCGTGCCCATGAGGCGGAACGTATCGCTCGCGTCCATCGTGAGGGGTGGCGTGAGCCGGTCGCGCAGCGACGTCTCGTGCGGGTCGTACGTCGCGAAGGTGGGTGCGCCGAGCGCGACGATCACGATCGCGAGGAGAATCGCGAAGCTGAGGACTACCGGGACGGTAAGCTTGTACCTCCGGTAGAAGACGACCCAAGGGTTCCGACGCGGCCCATCCCCGCTTCGAGGCGCTCCGACGGTCACGTCATACCTCCGTCCGAACGCGCGGATCGATGACTCCGTACAGCAGGTCCACGATCAGGTTCACGAACACGACGAACACCGCGATGATGATCGTGGCTCCCAGCACGAGCGGCACATCACGATTCAGCACCGCCTGCACCAAGAGCCGGCCGAGTCCAGGCCACGCGAACACGAGCTCCGTCACCACGGCGCCGCTGAGCAAGTTGCTGAACTGGAGACCGAGGACCGTGACGAGCGGGATCAGGGCGTTCCGCATCGCGTGCCGGAAGATCACCGACCACCCGGGCGCGCCCTTCGAGCGCGCCGTGCGGACGAAGTCGAGCGACAGCACCTCGAGCAGCGACGAGCGAATCAGGCGGGCGTTCTGCGCCATGAAGACGCCCGCGAGCGTGACCACGGGCAAGATGATCGCCTCCGGCGTGGCACGTCCACCGACGGGCGTCCAGCGGAGACCGACGCTGAAGATCAGGATCAACATGATGCCGAGCCAGAAGACCGGAATCGCCTGCATGAACACGGCGAACGTCATGGCGACCCTGTCCACGACCGAGTTCCTCCAAATCGCCGAGACGACGCCGATCGGAAACGCGACCGCGATGGCCAACAATTGGGCCAGCACCGTGAGTTGGAGCGTCGCGGGGACCCGGTCGATCACGAGTTCGCCGACCGGTCGGTGCTGCCTGAGCGATGTTCCGAGGTCGCCTTGGAGGAGGCCGACCATGTAGCGTCCGTACTGCACGTGCACGGGCTGGTCGAACCCCATCCGCTCCCGCACACGCTCGATATCCTCCAGGGTAGCCCCCTCCCCGGCCATGAGCGTGACCGGATCCCCGGATAGGTGCATCAGTCCGAAGATCAGCATCGTGAGTGCGACCAGGACGAACACGAGCTGACCCAGCCGCTGAACGATGAGCGTCGTCATCCCGGTCGCGCTCCGGTCCCGTTCAGAGGTCCGTGGACTCGAAGTAACCCGGAGTGCCTCGACCTCGCGTGCCTCGAGGCTCGGCGCCGTCCACCAACTCGCCCGACCTCAGGTCGCGCACCACGGCGCTGATCTTCCCCATGGACATGCCCGGAGCACCGATCGTACGGCCGGCGGCGCGTACGGCCTCGATCGTCGCCTGCGGAACTCCGGCTTCCGCGTGAATCCGGTCGGGCCGCTCGGAGTGGATCCTAGGAGCGGACACCGCTTCGTAGGCCTGCATTCCGTGATCGATGACGTTCACGATCGCCTGCACCGTGCCGGTGACCTGGCGTGTCCCACCCGCGCCCCCGACGACCATGACCGGCTCGCCGCCGTGCGAGACCACGATGGGCACGCTTCCTCCCTGCCGTTTCCCGGGAACGATGCTGTCCACGGATCCTGGTAGAGGGTCGAACAGCTTCATGTGCGCATTGTGCAGGAACCCCAGGCCATCCGTGACGACGCACGCTCCGGCGTAGCCTCCGTGCGAATGCGTCATCGACACGCCGTTGCCTGCGTCGTCCATGACGCTCAGGTGGGTCGTGCTGTCGCTCTCGCCTTTCCACGTGGGAGCGGGCACGTCGCCGGCGCGCACACGCTCCTGCCAGCGTCGCGCGTGGTCCTTGGACAGAAGGCGCTCCAGCGGTACGTCCACGAAGGCGGGATCGCCACGGTAGCGTGCACGATCCACGAACGCGGCACGCATGCAATCCGACATGGTGGTGACGTACTCGGGGCCGTGGTACTCCATACCGGCCAGGTCGAACCCTTCGAGGACGTTCAACATGATCAGCGCGATCATCCCGTTCCCGGGTGGAGGGTTCGTGGAGATCTCATAGCCGCGGTACGTAGTTCGAATCGGCTCTTCGACGCGGACCTCGTATCCGGCCATGTCGTCGTACGTGACGAAGGCGTCGTGCTCCTCGAAGTCCTGCGCGATCCGCTGCCCGATGGCGCCACGATAGAAGACCTCGGGCCCATCTTCGGCGATGCGCGCGAGCGTGGCCCCCAGATCGGGCTGGCGGAACAGCTCCCCGTTCCGGTAGGCGCGTCCGTTGGGCTTGAAGAGAAGCCGTCGAGCGGCATCGTTCCCACCGACGTCGATCGCCCGACGCAGGTTCCAATCGGTCGAGGGAACGGCAACGTGGTCGTCGTCCCAGTGCTGCGCGACGTTCGGGAAGATCGGAAACCCGTGCGTCGCCAGCTCGGCCGATGGCCGGACGAGATCGGCCCACGCCAACCTTCCGCTGCCGAATCGCTCGAACGCGAGTTGCGTGGCCGGAACGAACCCGGGCGTCATGATCGCCTGATACCCGAGTTTATTCTTGTAGCTGTCGACGAGGAACGGACCGACGCCGTTCATGCGGCCACGGTACTCGTCGCGCCATACGTCGGGATGCGCCCTCGAACCGATCAGGTGTCCCGCATCTAAAATTGTGGAGCGGCCGTCGAGCCGCACGTGTATGGACGCTTTTCCGGACAGGCTCGTGTCGAACGGATTCGCCACGCATTGCGCGTACGCGACCGCGATCGCGACGTCCACGACGTTCCCGCCTCGTTCGAAGATCCGTCGCCCGACGTGTGCCGCTGGGCCCTCGAGACATGCCACCATGCCGCGCATCAATCGTCCTCCTCGTATGCGGGGGTGCCGCCGGACGGCACCCCCGTTCCTCAGCGTGCGACGCTACCGTACGATCCGTCGCATTCGTTTCGTGGGTCGATTCGGCCGCTCAGTCGGCCCAACCGGCGGTTCGCCAGAACAGGTGCGAGTCGATACGCGGCGACCAGTCGACGCGCTCATGCACGCCGGCGATCTCCAGCGAGTGATGGGAGAAGAGCCAGGGCGCATGCTCGTACGCGATGGCCTCGAGCTCCTTCGTCAGATCGCACACCACGTCCTCGTCGAACGCCGCTTGGATTTCGGCGAGCAGGTCGTTGAACTCGTGCGCAGCGTCGTCCTCCCACGAAGTCGGGTTCCAGAACGCGCCGAACAGGAACACGCCGGCGTCCTGCGGCGGCACGCCGCGACCGCCCAGGCCCACCTCGATCATGCCGTCGAAGTCCCGATTCCCGACCATGTCGACATAGATCGACCGCTCGATCACGTTCGCCGTCGCCGCGATCCCCAGGCTACGGAGCTGCGACGCCATCGACTCGACGACCTGGATCCGGTACCCGGCGTTGCTCGCGACGTTGAGCACGACCTCTTCGGACATGTCGTATCCGGCATCTTCAAGCAACTGCACCGCGAGTTCCGGATCGTACGAGTACGGCTCCAGTTCAGGGTTCGCGCAGTAGTCGGTTCCACGATAGGTGGTGGCGCGGCCACCGAGTCCGTAAAGCAGCGCATCGTTGATCTCGTCGAAGTCGACCGCGTAGTTGAACGCTTGACGGACGCGCTTGTCTTGGAAGCGCTCCTCCTGCTGGTTGAACGCGAGGCCGATGCGTCGCGAGCCGACGGTAGCCTGAAGCTCGACGTTCGGAATGCCGTCGACGATCGGGATGTCGTCGGGCGCGAGGTCCAAGGCGATGTCGACTTCGCCGGTCTCGAGCATGGCCACTCGGCTCGACCGCTCGGGGACCGCGCGAACGACCAACCGCTCAATCTCCGGGGGCCCGAGCCAGTAGTCCTCGTTTCGCTCGAAGACGACGTAGTCGTCCGGAACGAAGGTCACGATTCGGTACGGTCCGCTACCGCGAGCCGTGAGCGCCGCATCGGCGAGCGAAGCGTCCTCGTAGAAGTCCGGGTCGAGCAGGTAGACGACGTACAGTCGCGTGAGCGTCACGGCGTTCGCATCTTCGGTGACGATATCGAGCGTGTACTCGTCGACGATCTCAACGTCCACCAGTCCGACACGCAGCGGAAACTGGTTGTCGGCGCCCTGGGAAAGCATGTCTTCGTCGACCATCCGATCGAACGTGTACTTCACCGTCTCGGCGTTCACGGGCGTACCGCTATCGAATTCGAGGCCCTCGCGGATGCTGAAGCGCCAGCGGCGGTTGTCGTCGAGAAGTTCCCAGGACTCGAAGATCCAACCGTGGAGCACCCCATCCTCGTCGTACCAGACGGGCGTGTCGAGCACTTGGCGGATGATGTTGCCCTTCACCGAAGACTCGCCGAAGTCCGGATCGAGCTCGTTCGGAACCGCCGGTGTCGCGACGACCATCGTGTCTGGGCCGGGCATGGGTTGCGCGGAGGACGCTCCGGCGAACGCCAATCCGATCGCGGCCACGAGCGCGAGCCACGCGCTCGGCAACCTGTTCGCATCGAAGTTCTTGGGTCTCATCACGGTCCGTTCCTCTCCTGAACTGCGTGGCGCCGAATCGACACGCGGCGATGCGAGCTTCACGACGCCAGGGCCACCAAGTCGACGACGCGACGGTGGGCTCGGGCCATACCACCCTAGGGAGGTAGCGACTTCGTTATATCATTAGGATTGCAACCTTGTACAGGGGGAGCGTTCGAGCCTCCACATCGACGACGAGGTGCACCGACTTGGGCGCACCTCGGCCGAAGGAGCCGGTGCAGCTTCCGCTTCGGGTTGGATTAGAACTCGATCGTATGCACGTATCGGTACTTGTCGCCGCGGAACGCAGCGCGGCGGTGCGCGATCGGCACGTCGTTCTCTCCATAGATGAGCAACTGCGTGACGAGGACCGGCGTAGCCGGCTCGATCTCGAGCATCTCGGCTTCCGCTTCGGTCGCCGGCGCGGCCTCGAGGCTTCGTTCGCCCTTCGTGAGGCGGATCCCCGTCTTGCGACTCACCAACGCCGCCAGGGTGTCGCCGTCGAGTTCGTCCCGCGTCAGGTCGAAGTCGGTTCCCACGTTGTGATACCCATGCCCGACGGAGAACGGAGCACCGTCGACGACCATGAGGCGCTTGTGGTGAAAAAGCGGAACACCGTCACCGACGCCGAGCAGATGTGCGATGCGGGTGGGGGGCACCGTCATTCCCATCTCGAGGATACGGGATTCCACCTTCATCCCCTGGGAGCGAAGCTCGTCGCGCAGCCCTCCGAGCCAACCGGCGGTGTGCCGCACTTTTCGCTGCAGGACGACGCTGCCACGTCCAGGTCGGCGCGCGATGTAGCCGGCTGCGGCCAAGTCGCCGAGGGCGCGGCGCACGGTGACGCGGCTCACGCCGTGCAGGTCCTCGAGTTGGCGTTCGGTAGGCAAGAGATCGCCCGGATCGTACTCCCCCGACTGCAAGCGCCCGAGCAGCCACGCTCGCAGCTGCATGTGAAGGGGCATGCCTTGTGTCCTGCTCAGCGCCAACATCGCCTCCGAGACGCTCCTTGAGACCGCTCGCGGTCGCGGCAAGGGCCGCAACGGAACGGCCCGTTCGGTCGGCACGTCGCCGAGGGAGGCGACCTCTCGCCCCCGCAAGAAGCGGTTCGCTCTCCTACGGTACCAACCCTGCGGGCATCCGGCGCGCCGCGGGCCGCCGTTCGGACGACGGGAGCCGACGGGCGAGGACTATTCCGCGACCTTTCCGGCCCTGCCGAGAAGAAGAAGTGCCCGACATGCCCGAAACAGTTCGACGTAGTCGTCCGCCACGAACCGAACGGAGCGAGGCCCGCTGCGTTCACTGCGCGGAAGGAGGGCGGCGGTATCCGCCTGGCTGGAGAGCAGAAACTCGACCTCGAGGTCCAGCGGCGGCGGCGGCGTGGCGACCACCGTGGCCCCGGCCATGCCGCCGGTCAGCGCCGCGTACAGGCCCTCTCGAATGCGGCGTCGCGCCTCTGCGGGCGACACCGAGCGCGATGCCGTCCGTGCCACCGTTCGCTTGACCTCGACGGCGCGAACGTCGGGGGCCAGCTCGTGCACCTCCTCGACGAACTTGTCGTCGCCGGACGCGAACGCGACGGGGACGCCGAACCGGCCCGCGAGCATCGCGTTGAGTCCGAATTCGCCATGGGACTGGCCTTGGACACGGACATCCGCGACATCGGTCACATAGGTGTGGTCCAAAATCGCATGCGACGTTCCGGCTCGAGCGTGGAACCCAACGAAGGCGAGGGCATCGAAACCGTCGTCGATGCATTGCATCTGGTTCAACGGTTTCGGCCTGCCCGACATCAGCTCCGCACGTTCGTCGAGTTCCTCGGCCCGGAGGTTCGTGTTGGGCCCGTGCCCGTCGTTGACGAGAACCGCTTCCGCTCCAGCGTCGAACGCGGCCCCGACGGCAGCGTTCACCTCCCCGACCATGAGCGACCGGGCCCGCTCATAGTCCACCCCTCCCGCAGG
>SLSQ01000131.1 GCA_007130355.1 Trueperaceae bacterium | reverse complement strand
GTGTGGTCCGGCGGGACCTTCGCGAGCCGTTCGCGCACCAGTGCCGTGACCAGCGTCTCGTACACGCCGGGACCGAGGTCGCTCATTGGGGGAGCGTACCTGGGTGCGGGGGTGGGTGCGGCGAAACGGTCGAGGGAAGCTACGGGCGCGGGCCGTCTCGGGCTCAGCGATTGCCGGGACGAACGGGAATACCGGGCGCGGCTTCGTCACGATGGGTGGCGTGACCGCCGACCGTTGGGCACGTGAAGCGCACGCTGCAGCCGGGGCTGTCGATCCGCGGAGTTTTACACGGATACCGTGTAAGCATGTTAATGTACACGGAGCGCGTCGATGATTCGCTCGTTCCGCGATCGGCGAACGGAAGACCTGTTCCACGGGCGCGAGACCTCGCGCACACGGAGGGTCCCGATGGAGGTCGTCGAGCGTGCGCGCGTGAAGTTGGACATGCTCCACGCCGCTGCGGCGCTTCGAGATCTTCGTGCGCCACCAGGAAACCGGCTGGAGACGCTCCGCGGCGACTGGGCCCACTGGAGTTCGATTCGCGTCAACGCCCAGTGGAGGCTGGTCTTCCGCTGGAGCGACGGCGATGCGCACGACGTCGGACTCGTGGATTACCACTCCTGATGAAGGGGAGATGCAGCATGCTTCCAGAGCTCCGAGTTCCCACCCATCCAGGCACCATCCTCCGGGACGAGTTCCTGGGGCCGCACGGCCTGAGCCAAGTGCAGCTCGCCCGCCACCTGGGCATCCCGATCCAGCGCGTCAACGAGCTCGTCAACGGCAAGCGCGGCGTGACGCCGGAGACGGCGTGGCTCCTCGCGCAGGCGTTCGGCACCACGGCGGAGTTCTGGGCGAACCTGCAGATGGCGTACGACCTGGCGCGGCATCGTCCGGAACGAACGGTCGAGCCGGTCGTCTCCCGATGAAGCGGACGGCCGCGTCCGTGACGGGGCCTCGGCCGACGATGGCGCGGGCGGGGCAAGGCTTCCGCCCGACGGCAGCGGACGGTTCGGGAACGGGTGCAGGTTGAGCACGAGCGTCCGCCCAAGTTCGGCGCGCGCGGCAACGACGGCGTTTCGAGGCGATTTTGTTGAGGCTCGTACCATGTCGCAAGTCACGCAGCACAGATGAACGTGTCGCGCCGCTACGGATTCACGACCACGATCTGTCATGATCCGTCATGAAGCCGAGCTTCACGGCGAGGGGAGACATCGTGGACGACGTACCTAGGCAGAAATTCGCGACCCAGGTCGATGCGGAGACGCTGGCCGAAGTGCGTGCCCTCGCGCGTCGTGAAGGGCGCCAGATTCAGGCGCTGGTCGACGAAGCACTGAGCGACTTGCTCGAGAAGCGTAAGAGCGGGCGTCCCAGGGCGCACGTCATGGCCGCGTACGAAGCGAGCCACGAGCGATTCGGAGCGCTCTACAAGAAGCTGGCCGAGTGAGCGATCACCTAACGCTGGCCGACGTCCTGGCGATTCATGCGGACCAGATCGCCCGATACGGAGGCTCGGGCGGCGTCCGGGACCCTGGTGCGCTCGAGGCCGCCCTGTATCGGCCCCAGACCGGCTATTACGCCGGTCTCATCGAAGAAGCGGCGGCGCTTTGGGAGAGCCTCGCCCAGAACCACCCGTTCGTGGACGGGAACAAGCGCACCGCCTTCGCGGCCACCTACGCGTTCCTCGCGATCAACGGGACACGGATCACGGCTCAGTCCGATGAGACGTTCGAATTCATCATGGACGCGCATGAAGGTGACCGTTTCCGGTTCGAGCGCCTGGTGGCGTGGCTTCGTACGCACTCCGTCGGCATCTCGGAAGGGGAGGGGTGACGGACTTCGTGGGACGGTCGAGCCGGTCGTTTCGCGGTGAAGAGGGCGGGCGGTCGCCGTGCTCCTACGGTGTTGCTTGGCACGTCCTTGGTGCCGGCCGTGGCGGGCTGGGTCGGTAGCACGTTGGACCTCGTGTCGTGCCGAGGTCGCCTCGGATGCGAACGTCGTACTCGTCACTCCTACGCTCGATGGCCAGCATCCTGAGGTAATGGACGTTCGACCGATGAATGCGTTGGTGACGAGGCGGCATTCCGCTCGACGCTTCACTTCGTGCGCTCCGTCGCGCTAGTGCCATCGATGCGGTCCACGGCATGCAGCGCGGTTCGGCGCAGCGCGGGACCGACGCGATGACGATGGGCGACGTCGACGTCGAGGTGGCCGACCTTCGCGCCAGGCGCCGCCGATAGGTGGCATGAGTGTCGGCTGTTGGGCACGAGAAGCGCGCGTTGACCCGTGACGGCGCGCGATACGCACGCGTTCCCCGCCCCCGCTCGTCCACTGGCGGCCTGGTCGCATCCGTCCTTGACGCGGCCCGTATGCGCGACTATTCTTAGTTGCAAAACGGAGACCGTGGCTGCGCACTCCACGAAGAGCTAGCCATGAGCCGAAGAGACGAGCTGATCGAGAAGCTGAAGCGAAGGCCGCGCGACTTCAGTTGGCACGAGTTGGCGACGCTTCTCCAGGGCCTCGGCTATTCCGAAACGAGGCGAGGCAGGACCGGCGGGTCGAGGAGGCGGTTCGTTCACGAGACCGGTGCGATGATCAGTCGTCACCAGCCGCATCCCGGGAACGAACCGAAGGCTTACCAGGTCGAGCTCGTGCTCGAGGCGCTGTCGCGGGAGGGGCTGATATGAAGGACATGATGGAGCACGAGGGGTACTTGGGGTCGGTTCGGTACAGTTCCGAGGATCACGTCTTCTACGGCAAGGTCGAGTACATTCGCAGCCTGATCACGTTCGAGGGAACCGACGTCGCGTCGCTCGAGAGCGCGTTCGTCGAGGCGGTCGACGACTACCTCGAAACCTGCCGAGAGCTCGGACGGGCGCCCGAGAAGCCGTTCAAGGGAACATTCAACGTTCGCACGGGCCAGGAGCGGCATCGGCGAGCATCGGTGTACGCGGTGACGCACGACAAGACGCTGAACCAGGTGGTGAACGAGGCGCTGGATGTCTACCTGAGCGGGGAGATCGACGAGCGATCGACTCGTTGAGGTCTCGAGGGTCCGAGGTTCTGCACCCGGACCGTTCGGCTACCCTCCGTACATGCCGTGCCTCTGCCCGCCCGCCAAACTGCACGCCGCCATGACGCTCGTCTAGCACGACCTCGACGCCGGCCTCGGGCGCCTCGGGGCGCTCGCCCGGAAGTACGCCATCGACCCGGACGTGCGCTTCGGTCAGGGCGCCGCCCTCATGGACGCCGGCGCGCCGGCCGACGCGCTCGAGCACCTCGAGTTCGTCGAGCACCGCGACCCTAGCGACGACGCGCGCCAGGCGCTCCTGGAGACGTACTTTGCCCTCGGCATGGTCGTGCACGCCGAGGCTGATGGGGCAGGAGGGAGACGAGTTCTGCCTCTCGCCGCGGGGTGCCGTTCCGTCGCTCGACGCGCCCATCTACCTCGAAGGAGCCGACGCGCGGCGCGTCACGACCCGTGTGCGCCGGACCGACGCGACGGTCCAGGCGATGGGCGGACCCGTGCGCGTGCGATGTCCGGCGACCGGTGGCGAGGGGGCCGAGGAGCCGGGGACCGCGACCGGCTTGGCGTAGCGCTCCCCGACACCGTGTCGACATCTCGGTGGCGGCGTGTGGTGCTACGTTTCCGACATGCGAACGACGATTCGGATCGACGACGAGCTCTATCGCGAGGTCAAGGCGCAAGCGGCGCTCGAGGGCCGGACGGTCGGCGAGGTGATCGAAGAAGCGTTGCGCCTGCGTCGCCAGCGTCGTGAGGCCGACGCCATCGTCGAGCCCCTGCCCGTGTACGGAGGCAGCGGCGTGATGCCGGGCGTCGACCTCGGTGACCTGGCCGCTCTTCGCGACATCATGGACGCGGACGAGTCGGTCGAGGCGCTGCGTTGACGTCGATGTTCTCCCCTATGCGCATCGCCGCGAATCGCCCGAGTACGAACGCTACCTGGCCTGGCTGGACACCGCGCGGTACAGCGACGAGCCGCTCGGGACTCCAACCCTGAGCCTGTCGGGCTTCCTGCGGATCGTCACGCATCCGAAGGTGGTTCGCGAGCCCACTCCGGTTCCGCAAGCGCTCGCATTAGCCGACGTGCTTCGCAGGGCGCCGAATCACGGCGAGATCGGCCCTGGGCCTCGGCATTGGAAGCTCTTCGCTGACCTGTCCCGGACCGTAGGCGCGAGAGGCAACCTCATCCCAGACGCGTAGCTGGCAGCGCTGGCGATCGAGCGGTCCGCGGTGATGATCACGGCGGACCGCGGCTTCGCTCGCTTCGAGGGGCTCCGCTGGCGACACCCGTTCGACGACACGTTTCGGGCCGCCGCCACGGATCGGTGAACGCTCGTACGTTCAGGCATCGCCCCCCGCCACCACGTCGCGGATCCCGCGGTTCGTGTGGGGCGATCGGTGCAGGGCTGGGCGAGCGACGCTCTGGCCCCGGCGCGAACTCCGTGCCTGCGGCCGGGCACCGTACCGACGCTGCCGCTCGGCCGATGCGGACGGCCCGATCAGCCGCCCGTGGGGTAGAGGCGGATCGGAACGCGGGCGCTCTCGGGCGGGGGATCGTCCGGACCAGAGACCGTGCGCACCAGAACGTATGCGGTTCGGGAACCGTCGGGGTTCTGCGCCGCGTCCTGGAACTCCACGGACGCGACCTGAAGCGTGTGGCTCCACATGTTCGCGGTCGCGGCGTCGATCACCATCGGGATCACGCCCAGTAGGAAGTTCCCGAAGAACCAGCCGTTCACGGTGCGCCGGACGACGATCGTCTCCGAACGGAAGCCGTCGAGTTCGAAGGTGAGTTCGTAGTCGGACGACTTGGCCAGCGTGAACGAGGTCGGCGTGGTGCCGGTCAGGCGTTCGCCGTTCGCGATGCCGACGGCGGTCACGTCCGCACCGCTCGGGGTCGACGTCGCTTCCAGCGTGGACGATCCACCGGAGAACACCGTCGCGCAGCCGGCGAGGGCGAGCGCGAGAAGGATCAAGACGAGCGGCGGGGCGGTCCGTACGGGTCGTAACATGGACGACCTCCCTTCGAGCGACGCCATCCCGTGAGCGGTTCGGAGATCGTCGCCGAGCGAAGGTCGAGTCCTACCTGCCGGGAGCGGTGGGGCGCCCGGCGACGGGGCCCACGAGGAGCGTCGACCTCCACGGTCCCAGGCCGATGCGACGGAGAGCGACGCACGGTGCGGGTCGACGCGCGTTCGCGCCGATGGACGGCGTGCGCGGCCTGGCCCGTCGGGACGTCGGCGACCGGTTCCGGAAAGACGCGGTCGCCTCCAGCGAAGGCGATTACTCCGGGTCGCCGCCGTCCACCCCGCGCGCCCAAATCCAACCCTCTTGCCTGGCGAGTTCCGGATCCACCGGAGGTGATGCCCGACCCGACAGGAAGTCGATTCCGGCGACGATGCAGAGCGCTGCGTCGAGCTCGTCCTGGGAGGCGGCCGCGAGGTCGTGGGCGGTGACGCCACGGAGGGTGCGCTGGATGACCGTCATGGCGTCGACACGTCGGTCGCTGGTTGGCGTTTCACCGCTACGGTCGATGTGCACCTTGGCCGTCACGGCGGGATAGACCTCGATGGCCGCGAGGCGTGCAGGTGCGTGCGGTTCCCACGCTACAGGGATGTCCTTGCCCGTCGCTCGCCGCAGCTGGTGCAGGAGTAGGAGCGCAGCGTGCGCCGTTCGTGCGATCCGGTCCGCGCCGACGTCAAGTGGTCGCTTCCCGTAGGTGTCCTGCACGTGGCGGTCCGTAGCACGGCGAAACAGATCGTTCGCGGGCGTGTCGATGAAGGCGCCGGCCTCGTGGCGCGTGAGGTCTTGTGACAGCCGCGCTGGCCATCCCAGCGGTGCGTCGAGCGCGAGGAGGGTCGAACTGTCCTCGCCGGCCCAGCGGGCGATTCGTGCGGCGGGCGTGTCCTGGGTCGTTCCGCGTGCGATGTCGACGAGGCGCCACCGACCGAACTCTCGGCGGGCCCGGGCCATGCCGACCTTCCGGGGGTCGGTCGCGCAATCGATGCCGACGATGGCGGTGAACACACTCGACCGTAGCGTGAGGCGTGGCGTCGCAGGGTCGGCGAGGTCATCGAAGATACGGTGCACCTCCTTGGTAAGGGCCGGTGCTAGCGTCGTCAGATCGACGACGGCACCGAGCCTTTCCCCGTTTACGGCGGTAGCGGCGCGATGCCGGGGTGCTCGACGACGCACATCGTTCTGAGACGTACGGTCGTGACCGACTCGAGGGGGGCACGGACTCAGCGGACGCTGGAGATCACCGGCATCCTCCCCCGCCAACGTCGCCAGACCTCCTCGTCGGTGACGAGGTCGGCGAAGAAGTGGGCGATATCGGCGAAGTGGGAGGTGTCCGGGCGGAAGAGGCTGTCGACTATCTCCTGGTGGAGTCGATAGTCGCTTCGGTCATCGTCCACCAGCGCGTCCGGCCGTACCACCACCCACTCGAGGGCCGGAGGTTCGCTACCGGCGAGGACGTCGGCGGCGCGCTGGTTGTCGCTCGCAGGGGGCGCCAATCCGCGGACCAGCCAGAGGTAAAACCGCTCCCCCGCGCCGCGTCGGACGTCGGCCCGTCCTGGCCGGTTCACCGATACCGAGGTCATCACCACGAAGCGGATCGGGACCTCTGGGCGCACCCGTTCGGCCGCGCGACGGACGCGTGCGACCGTGTCTGCCACCAGGTCGCGTGGCGGCCCGAAGATGCCGCGCAGGGTCAAGGTGTGCCCCAGGCACGAGACGACCGCCGTGCAGTCGGCCAGCTGACGGCGAAGTTCGTCGTCCGCTAGGGAAGCGATGTCGGCCTGCACCAGGTCGAGCCCAGGGTGGCTAGCGAGATCTGCGCGAACGCGACTCTCCGAGCGGACGATCGCGCGGACCGATACGCCGCGGTTCAGCAACTCCTCCATCACGCGGGTGCCGGTACGGCCGGTTCCGCCGAGCAGCAACACGACGTCGTTCACGTCTCCTCCTGGTTCCGGCCGTCCGGGGAGCGGAAGACGCGTTCGAGCGGCAATCCGAACACGTGGGCGATCCTGAACGCCACCTCGAGCGACGGCGAGTAGCGGCCCTGCTCGATCGCGATGATCGTCTGTCGATTCAGTCCGATGCGGTCCGCCAGTTCGGCCTGGGTCATCTCGCACGCCGCGAAGCGCAAGGCGCGAATGTCGTTCTGGACTCGGGTGGGTCGACCCACGTTCAGAAGCCCCGGCGGTAGGCCGTGTGCTTGACCGCGGAGCCGACCAGCGCGGACGCGACGAAGGCGGCGAAGACGCCGTTGGCGATCCAGAAGTGCGGCTGTTCCAGCATGGCGAGCGCCAGCACCCCGGACCATCGCGGCGCTGGAGACGTAGAACGAGATCCGGTCGCCACGCGCGTCGATCGACGCGTCGCGTTCGTCGCGCCGGTCGACGTCTCCGCCCCCGCGCCCTAGCCGGCCCCGAACAACCCGACCAACCCGTCGTACACCAGCCGCAACCCGACCAACGCCACCATCGCGATCATGAACGGGTAGAACACCTGCGGGCGCATGCGCCGCACCGCGGCGGCCCCGAGGCGTACCGCCACCACCGCGACCGGAATCATCGTTGCGGCCGACAGCAGGGTCCGGGCGTCGAACTGGCCCAAAGCCGCGTACGGCACCACCTTCACGGCGTTCACCACGGCGAAGAACACCACGGCGGTGCCGGTGTACACCTTCGGGTCCAACCGCAGCGGCAGGGTGTGGACCTGGAACGGCGGCCCGCCGGCGTGCGCCACGAACGAGGTGAACCCGGTCGCTGTGCCCCAGATCCATGCCGAGCGCGTGCGCGCCTCGGGCTTCGCGGCGCCTGGGTTCCGCGACGGCTCCGCTTGCGGACCCCGTTGCGGCCACACCGACCAGATCGCGAACCCGACCGCGATCAGGCCCACGATCAAGCGAACCAGCGCCTCCGGCGTAACCGCGGCGGTCAGCGCGCCGATGCCGATGCCGACCAGCGCGGCCGGCAGCATCGCCCGCAGCGTCGGCGCGTGGTACGTCCCCCGCCACGTCCACAAGCCGACCCAGTCCATCACCAGCAGGATCGGTAGGAACAGCGCCGCCGCCTGAACCGGGGGCATCGTCAGCGACAGGATCGGGACGCCCATCAGGCCGAAGGCGCCGCCCAGCCCGCCCTTCGACAGGCCGACCAGCAGCACCGCGAGCACTGCGATCGGGAGCACGCCCGGATCGGCGAAGTGGCTCGCGGCGAGGAGTTCGGTCACGGCGTCCATGGGCGACGCGCTACGGTACCGCCGCCAGGAGCTTCGCCCTTCACGCTACGATCGCCCACGAGAATCGGAGGTACGGCCATGCCCGAAACGCCCGGCGACCGGTACACCGCCAGCCGACAAGCGCTCCACTGGATCGCGGCGCTCCTCATCATCTCGATGTTCCCGCTCGGATCGATCATGGCGCGCACCGACTCCGACACCTTGCGCACCACGCTGTACGGGGTGCACGCCGCGATCGGCCTCCTGATCGCGGTGCTGGCCGTCGTACGGATCGTCCTGCGGCGGCGCGACCCGGTCGGACCGCCCCCCGGACTGCCGCGCTGGAACCGGGTGCTGCGCGAGAACGTGCACCGCCTGGCGCTGTTCGTGCCGCTGGTCCTGGCGCTGACCGGCGTCGGCACCATCGCGCAGAACGACCTCGGGCCGATCCTGCAGTCCGGCGGTGCACGCACCGTGCCGGCCACCCTGGACGAGGCCGGCGCCCAATCCGGCCACCGCCTGATCGCCCGCATCTACATCGCCATCCTGGTCCTGCACGTCGCGGGCGTAGTACGGCACCAGATCGGCAAGGGCGACGTGCTGTCGCGGATGGGCGTCCGCGCCTTCGCCGGCAAGGGCGGGCGCGAGGG
>SLSQ01000194.1 GCA_007130355.1 Trueperaceae bacterium | reverse complement strand
TGACCCACGGCGGGCACGTCGGGGCCGAAACCGACCGCGAAGGACTGGAGCGTGCGTCGCGCGCGCAGGCCGAAGCGCTGGTCGACACCGCCGAACGGATCCGCGCCGCCGGGATCGAGGTGCCGGGGGTCTCGACCGGATCGACCCTCGCCGCTCCTTACGAGGCGGACACGCCCGGCGTGACCGAGCTGCGGCCCGGAACCTCGGTGTTCAACGACCTGAACACGATCGCCCGGTTCTCGGCCGAACTCGAACGGTGTGCCGCGTACGTGCTCGCCACGGTCGTCTCGCGACCGGTCGCCGAACGCGCCGTGGTCGACGCCGGCAGCAAGTCGTTCGGCAGCGACGCACGCGCCGGCGGGACCGGCGAACCCGGCGCCGTGGTCGGCCGCGAGGACGCCACCCTGGTCAAGGCGTCGGAGGAGCACGGGGTGCTGAAACTCGAGCCCGGCTCGACGCTCTCGATCGGCGACCGGGTCGCGATCGTGATGAACCACGTCTGCCCGGTCGTGAACCTGTACGACGTGCTGGTGGGGGTCCGCGGCGGGGTCGTGGAGCGGGAGATTCCGGTGGTGGCGCGGGGGCGGCGTACCTGACGGCGTGCGGCGTGCCAGGATGGGTGCATGTCCGCACGACGTGATCAACCGACGTCCGACCGTCTCAGCGGTGACCTTCCCCCAGAGTTCGTCGACGGTCCGGCAGGCCGTCGCGCCTTCGTCGGGGGAACGGGGATCGACGTCTGGCAAGTGGTCGATGCATGGAACGCGGTCGAGCGGGACGAAGCGGCGACGCTGGCCTCGTTTCCCACGCTGACTCCGTTGCAGATCCGCTCGGCATTGGCGTACTACGCGCGCCATCCGGAGGAGATCGACGAACGGATCGCTCGCGAGGAGGCGTGGACTCCCGAACGGATTCGAACCGAGAAGCCGTTCCTGACCCCGAAACCGCCACAGAGCGCTTCGTGAACAGGAATCGCAACGCTCGCACCCGCGTCCCCGTGAACGACCTCCAAGCCGAGTTCGCACGCGCCCTCCGCGCCGTCGGCTTCGCCGTCGTGCGTGCCGACGCCGAAGCGTGGGTACGGCCCTGGCCCGCGAGGCGTAGCGGCAAGCGTCAGGCGCCGGCCGCGAACCGCTCCGGGCGGTACGGGGTCAGGTCGTCGACCCGTACGCCGGTCGCGATCTCGGTCGCGGCCCAGGCGCCCAGCAGCGGCGCCAGCGTGGCGCCCGAGTGCGTGAACGCGAGGTAGAGGTTCGGGGCCCGCTCCGCGAACCCCACCACCGGCAGCCCGTCCGCCGGAACCGGACGCACGGCGGTACGGACCTCGTCGACCTCGGCCCCGGCCAGGGCCGGCAGCCACCCGGCCGCCTCCTCGATCAGACTGCGCGCGTCGCCCTCCGACCGGTCGCCGATCGAGCCGGCGTGCGTCCCGCCGTGGATCTGCACCCGCCCGTCCGGGAACTGCCGCAGGTTCAGCAGCAGGCCGTCGCGGTCGCGGGGCGAGTGGAACGCGCAGATGGTGCGGAACAGCGATTCGTTCAGCGGGCCGGTCACGACCGTCGCCCCGTGCGAGTTCGCGTCCGGTACGTCGACGTTCGCGAGGGCCGCGACCCGCCCGGTCGCCGCGCCGGCCGCGACCACCACCGCGTCGCACGCGATCCAGCGCGCCGCCGTTCGGACCGCCCGCACGCGCCCGTCCGCGCCGGACTCGAGGCCGGTGACCGGCTCGTTCAGGAACGCCGCACCGCCCGCGGCGCGCACCCGGTCGACGCACGCCTCGGCCACGCGCGTCAGGTCCACGTGCGCGTCGGCGTCGGTGTACGAGGCGGCGTGCACCGGGCCGAACCGGAAGCCGGGCTCCAGCTCGCGCACGCGTTCGGCCGCGAGCGACCGGACCGGGTCCCCCCACGACTGCAGCTCCGCCACCCGCCGACGTAGCTCCGCGCCGCCCTCCTCGGTCGCGGCCCAACGAAGCTCCCCGCCCCAGGTCAGGCCCACGTCGGCGCCGAGCTCCGCTTCGAACCGGCGCCACGACTCGAGCGCCAACCGGTTCAGGCGGTGGTAGCTCCGCGTCTCGCGGTCGCGGGCGTTGATCCAACCGTACGAGGCGCGCGACGCCGCGAGGCCGGGCCGGGCGGCGTCGACGACCGTGACGCGTACGTCGTGCCGCAGCAGGTGGAACGCCACCGAACCGCCGATCGCGCCGGCGCCGATCACGCAGACGTGGGGGCGGTGCGCGTGCGGCGCGTGTCCGTCGGATGCGTTCGCGGGGGCGTCGCTCATCGCACGATCACGGAACGCGCGTCGGAGACCCGGCCGGAGGCTCGACCCGAATCTCGATCCCGACCTCGGCCAGCCGCTCGATCGCCCGCGCTCCGCCCGCCACCGCCGGGGTGAGCACCCCGCCCTCCGCGTCGCTCTCGCCGGCGGCCAGCAGCAGGCCGAACTCGGCCAGCATGCGGGCGGTCGCGGCGTAGCCCGGATCCTCGTCGGCGCGGACGTGGGCCACGATCGGCTCGGACACGTCGGGCACGCGGCCGATGAGCGTCGTCCGGAAGAACCCGTCGGCACGGGTCCGGTCGCTCGGTCCAGCGCCCGGCTTCGGCGCCAGACGGGCGGCCAGGCGACGGAGCGGCGGGACCGCCAGCAGCGCCATCAGGGCGACGGTGCCGAGTCCGACCGCCGCGGCGCGGGCCCAGGTGGCCGCCGCGAACCGCTCGACGTAGCGGACCTCGGGCCCCCACGGTTCGCCACGTAGGAAGCGGCTGCGGCGGACGACCTTCTCGTTGGTCGCGGCCATCACGAACGGCGCCGACCAGCCGGCGAATCCGTCGTGGCGCGCCGGCGGCAGGCCCCACGGCGCAGGGCGGGAGGGCGAGCCGCCGGGGGCGAGCAGGTCGGGATCCTGCAGCGCGCGTCGCGCGTCGGGATCGTTCGCCACGAGATCGGCCAGATCGAACAGCGACGCGATCGTTCCCCCGCTCACGCCGCCGCTCAGCGGCCCGAACAGGTGCACCACCTCGCGGCACGGTCGGCCGTGCCGCCGGACCGCTTCGCGCTGCAGGGCGTACGCGCCCAGGTCGGACGGGACCGAGTCGAAGCCGCAGGCGTGCACGATGCGGGCGCCGGTGGCGCGGGCGGTGGCGTGGTGCAGCAGGATCGTGTCGCGCATGAACAGCGGCTCGCCGGTCAGGTCGGCCAGGTCGGTGCCGGCCAGCGCGCAGGCGGCGACCAACTGCCGGCCGTAGCGGGCGTACGGACCGACGGTGGTGACGACGGCGCGGGCCCGACCGGCCAGCGCCGCCAGGGCGGCGGAGTCGAACGCGTCGGCCACGATCACAGGCACCCGCTGCGGGTCCAGGCCGAGTTCGTCGCGGATCCGGCGCAGCTTCGCTTCATTGCGGCCGGAGAGCCCCCAGCGCAGTCCGGCGGGCGCTCGGTCGCGTACGCCGCGCGCGACCAGGCGTCCGGTGAACCCGGTGGCGCCGTGCACCACCAGGTCCAGGTCACGTTCGGGGCGGGGAGCGGTCACGACTCGGAGCGTACGACGTCCGGGGGCGTCGCGGCCCGTTCGTACGCCGGCACGCGCGCCACCACCGCGGCCGTCGCGACCGCCAGGAGGACGCCGACCGCGCCGAACCCGACCGCGAAGCCGGCCGTGCCGATCAGGCCGCCCACCACGATCGGGGCGACCAGCTGCGCCGCCCGGTTCGACGCCATCCGCAGGCCCAGGGCGGTGCCGCGGTCGTCGCTGCTCACGTGCTGGGCGACGGTCACGATGCTGAGCGGATTGCCGAACCCGGTCGCCGCGCCCGCCAGTAGCGCCAGCACCGTGAACGCCCCGAACGACGACACCAGCCCGAGCGCGCCCACGCCGACCGTGAGCAGGCCGAGCGACACCGCCAGGGTCCGCGCCGGCCCGCCCAGCAGGCGCGAGACGACCGGCATGAGCGGCCGCAACGTCACCGACGCCACTCCGCCCATGCTCACCAGCAGCCCGATCTCGCTCGCGCGGAAGCCGACGTCGTCGAGCACCACCGGCAGGAACGCCTGCCGCACGCTGATCGCCACGAACACCGCGGAGCTGGCGAGCACCGCGAGTTGCACGCCGACGTTGCGCCAGGCGTCGCGCACGCCGAACGGTCGGTCGGTCGAGGGCGCCGAGCCCGGATCGTCCGGACCGGGCGTCGCGCCATCTGGGGGTTCGGCGCCGTGGGCTTCCCCTCGAGGCGGGGCGTCGTCCGACTTCGCGCGCGCAGCGGGTGGCGCGGCGATCCGCCGCAGGTGCGCCACCACGAACCAGGCGGCCACCATCGCGGCGCCCGCCGCTGCGAACGCGACGCGGAACCCGGCCGCGTCGATCGCGATGCCGACGGTGACCGGGCCGACCAGGCGACCGGCCGAGAGGAAGGTGGCGTAGGTGGCGTAGGCGCGCTCGAGCCCGCCGCGGGGCGTGGCGTCGGCGACGTACGCCTGCGACGCCAACGCGGCGACCATCTGGCTCGCGCCGAGCAGGACCTGCGCCAGCGCCAACGCCGCCGCCTGCGGCGCGAGCGCCAGCAGCAGCGGGGCGGTCGCCATGCCGGCGACCCCGCCCGCCAGCCAGCGTCCGGCGCCGCCCCGGTCGATCCGGCCGCCGGCGCGCATGCCGAGCGCGACCGGCAGCACGTTCGGGAGCGCCACCAGGATCCCGACCCAGGCGGGCGCCAGACCGAGGGCGACGGCCAGCAGCGGTACGGCGGTCGCGAGCATCGACTGCCCGATCGTGGTCAGGCCCATCGCGGCGCTGAGGACCCACAGGACGGTGCGTGGAGCGGCGGTTCGGGACGAGGCGGCCACGGGCGAGGGTACCCGGCGCGGGTCGAGGGGACCGTGCCGTCGCTGGCGGGCCCGGCCCTCGGGACGTCCGCACCCAGACGCCCGCCCACGTTCGGCGTACGCTCGGAGGGGAAGGAGCGGGTCCGGTGGTCGTGACCTTCGCGTTGAGCATGACGTCGTTCGCGGTGGCGCTGGCCGTGTTCGCGATCCTGATCCGGATCGCTGACCGGCCGGGCGTCCGGGCCGCGCCGTACCTGTCCGGCATCGTGGCGGCCGCGTTCCTGTACGCGTTCGGGTACGGCCTCGAGCTGGCCGGCGACACGGTCGCCTGGGTCCGCCTCTCCTACCTGGCGCAGCACCTCGGGATCGCGTTCGCCCCGGCGTTCCTGCTCGCTCTGGCCAGCCGCTACGGCGGCCCGCCCGTGCTTCGGGCGCGCGCCACGCACGTCGCGCTGTTCGCGGTCGCCGCCGCCGTGTACCTGATCGTGGTCACCGGCGCTTGGCACGGCCTGTACCACGCGGACGCACGGATGATCGCGGACGGACCGCTGACGCGCATCGCGTTCGAACGCGGGCCGGTGTACGACGCCTACCAGGTGTACATGGCGGCCCTGGTCCTGACCGCCAACGCCGTGCTGGGCGCGACCTGGCTCCGTGCGCGCGGTCGTGCGCGGGCGCAGGCGCGGACGCTGTTCGTCGCGTCGATCGTGCCGTGGCTCGGGGGCGTCGCGTACGTGGTCGGACTCACGCCGTGGGGTCTCGACGCCACACCGTTCGCGTTGGCGGTGAGCGCCGTCGCGATCGACCGAGGCGTGCGCCGACACGCGCTGGCCGACGTCCGACCGATCGCGCGCGACCTGGTGGTCGAGCGGATCCACGAGGCGGTGGTCGTGGTGGACGTGGACGGCCGCATCGTCGACCGCAACCCGGCCGCCGCCGAGTTCCTGCAGGGGCTCGAGAACCCGGACGTCGACGGGTCCGCCGACGCGGTCGCGCGCTACCCGCGCCTGGACGCCCTGATGAGCGCGCCCCCCGCTCCGAGCGGCGAGGGACCGGAGATCGCGGTCGGCGCCCGGGTCTGGGCCACCCGCGTCGCCGACCTGCCCGACCCTCGCGGCGAGCGGCTCGGCCGGGTGGTGGTGGCGTGGGACGAGACCCGTCAGGTCGAGACGGAACGCGCCCTACGCCGGGCCGCCACCACCGACGCGTTGACCGGCCTCGCGAACCGCGCCTCGTTCCTCGAGATCGCCGACCGCGAGGTCGCCGCCTCCGCCCGCGCGGGGCGCCCCACCGGCGTGGCGGTGTTCGACCTGGACGACTTCAAGGCAATCAACGACCGCTACGGGCACGCGACCGGCGACGAGGTGCTGCGCGTGGTCGCGCACGCCGCGCGGACGCACGTGCGCGACGGCGATCTGGTGGGGCGGCTGGGGGGAGAGGAGTTCGGACTGCTCTTGCCGGGCGCGGGATTGGAGGTCGCGCACGAAGCGGTCGAGCGGGTCCGTGCCGCCGTACGCGACGCGGTCGCGACCGGACCGAGCGGCGAACCGTTGCGCGTGACCGGAAGTTTCGGGGTGGCGGCTGCGGAGGCCGACGCGTCGGACGCGTCCCGCGCCGTGCACCGCGCCGACCAGGCGATGTACCGCGTCAAGCGCGCGGGCGGGGACGCGGTGGCGGCGGACGACGAGCGTGCGACCGGTCAGAACAGCAGCCAGGCGACCGGCGCGGCGAACAGGAGCCCGTAGAGCAGCGTCTCGGCGTACAGCTTGCCGCGTCGGCTCAGGCGCAGGTAGCGCGGCTTGAGGTACACGGCGCCCTCGAGGGTGTTCGGGAACGGGACCGAACTGGCGACGTCCATCCAGAGCACCGCCGCGCCGAACAGGAACGCGAAGCGCGCCAGGAACGTCGCCTCGCCCAAGAGTCCGAGGATCGGCAGCAGGACCACGGCGAGCAGCACCCCGCGCACGAGTTGCACCGGGAGGAACCAACGCTTCACGTGCGTCGACTCGGCGTCGTCGTTCATGTCCCGCATGAAGTCGAGGACGCGCTCCTTCTCGGCGTACAGGTCGCGACTGAACGACAGCGCGATGGCGCCGGCGACGGTGTAGGCGACGGCGTGGACGAGGGCGAACCCGAGGACGAAGAGGAGCGCGCTCATGACGACCTCCGTTCGGACCGGTGCGGTGCCACGATGGCGCGGGCCCGCGCACGGGTCGGTGTTCAGCGTAGGCGGCGGGCACGCGGGACAGGTAGTGGCGTTCGCCCCGTGGGCGTCCGGTCGCGGGCCGCGTGCGATCCTGCTTCGCGTGCGCCGCTCGACCTACCACCTTCCCGGCATGGACTGCGACGCCGAGGAGCGCCTGGTGCGGATGCGGCTCGAGCCGTTGCCTGAGGTGCGGGCCTTGACGGTCGACCTGGACGCCCGCACGGTGGCGGTCGACCACGACGGACCGGAGCCGACGGTCGGCGCGGAACTGGCCGCCCTGGCCCTCGGCGCGCGCCTGCGGGCGAGCGGCCCGGCGCCCGCGAACGTCGGCACCGCCGCGCCCGACCCGGCCGCCGAGGCGCGGCAACGCCGCACCCTGTGGACGGTCCTGGCGATCAACGCGACGTTCTTCGTCGTCGAGATCACGGCGGGGCTGGTGTTCGACTCGATGGCGTTGATCGCCGACGCGCTCGACATGCTGGCGGACGCGATGGTGTACGCGCTGAGCCTGGCGGCGGTCGGCGCGACGGTGGCGTTCAAACGGAACGCGGCGCGGGTGGCGGGGGCGTTGCAGGCGGTCCTGGCGCTGGTCGGGTTCGCCGAGGTCCTGCGGCGGTTCTTCGGGGCGGAGGCGATGCCGGACGGTGCGGTGATGATCCCGGTCGCGGCGGCGGCGCTGGTCGCGAACGTGATCTGCCTGGTGCTGCTGCGGCGGCTGCGGAGTGGCGAGCCCCACCTGCGCGCCAGCGTGATCTTCACCAGCAACGACGTGGTGATCGCGATCGGCGTGATCGTGGCCGGCGCCGGCGTGCTGCTCACCGGCTCGGCCTGGCCCGACCTGGTCGTGGGCGGGATCGTGTTCGCGGTGGTCGCGCGCGGCGCCTGGCGGATCTTGCGGTTGGCGTCGTGACGGACGCGGCCGCGCGCCGCCGCTCGCTACGCTGAACGCGAGAGGTGGCGCCGTATGGAACCGGCCGTGTTCGGCACGCACGACGAACGCACGCTCGAGCAACTGCGGGACGTCGCCTCTCGCGCCGAGCGGGCCGCGCTGATGGCGGACGGGCACCTCGGCTACGTCATGCCGATCGGCGGCGTCGCCGCGTACGACGGCCGGGTGAGCGTCGCCGGCGTCGGGTTCGACATCGCCTGCGGCAACGCCGCCATCCGCACCGACCTGCACGAGTCCGACCTGGCTCCGAACGCGCAGGCGGCGGCCGACCGGATCGCGGTGGCGATCTCGTTCGGGGTGGGCCGCTCGAACGCGGCGGACGACGCCCCGACCGACCACCCGCTGTTCCGGGACGAAGCGTGGGAGGCGGTCCCGCGCGCCCACCGGGAGCGCCTGCGCGAGCGGGCGCGGGCGCAACTGGGCACCGTGGGCGGCGGGAATCATTACGTCGACGTGTTCGCCGACGAGGACGGCGACGTCTGGGTGGGCGTGCACTTCGGCAGTCGCGGGTTCGGGCACGCGGTCGCGAGCGGCACGATGGCGCTCGCGCAGGGCGCGGCCTGGGATCAGCGCGTGCGTCCGGCCGAGACGCTGCTTCCGCTGGACAGCGAGCTCGGGCGCGCCTACTGGAGCCTGATGAACCTCGCCGGCCGCTACGCCTACGCCGGACGCGAGTGGGTGGCCCGCAAGGCGGTCGAGCTGCTGGGCGGCCGCGAGCTGGAGCTGGTCCACAACCACCACAACTTCGCTTGGAAAGAGCGGCACGACGGCCGCGAGCTGGTGGTCGTGCGCAAGGGCGCTACGCCGGCGTTCCCGGGCCAGCGCTCGTTCGTGGGCGGCAGCATGGGCGACGACGCGGTGATCGTGGAGGGCGCGTCGGACGTGCCCGGGGGTAGCGAGGCGCAGCGCGCCGCGCTGTTCTCGACCGTGCACGGCGCCGGCCGGG
>SLSQ01000274.1 GCA_007130355.1 Trueperaceae bacterium | reverse complement strand
GCGGCGGCGCGTGCGTCGGGCGCGACCGCGATCCCGTCCGGGACCGGCGCGGACGGGTCGCAGAGCGTCGTCGCGGTGCGCTCGGGGCCGCGCAGCTCGCCTCCTACCTCGAGGACCAGGGCGGCGACGTCGACCGTCGGGCCGTCGGCCCCGGCCCCCGGCGCGTCGGGGCGTTCGGCGGCCGTCACGGTCCGGACCCCGCGGCGCCTTCGGCTCCGTCGTCGGCGGTTCCGGCCGGTTCGGCGTCGTCGGATCGGTCCGCGTCCGGATCGCGGACGGTGACGGTGAGTCGTTCGAGCCCGAGCAGGGGGGCGCCGGCGTCGACCCGCTGCAGGCGCCGGGGCCGCGCCTCGCCCGGCATCTCGACCAGCAGGTCGCGCGCCTGCGGGCGCTCGGAGAGCGCGGCGATCAGCTCGCCCCAGGAGAGGACCGGCGGCAGGCCGGAGGTCGGTTGCCGCAGCGGGTCGGGCGGGGGCGGCGTGCGCTCCTCGACCTCCGGGTCGGGGACGGAGGCGCCGCGGAAGGTGAGGCGCAGCGGGCCCGGCGGAGCGTCGTCGGGGATCGGCACGCGGACGGTGCGGACCTCCGGTTCGGCGCGGAACGGCTGGATCCGGACGAAGGCGATCGCGGTGCCGCCAGGGTCGACCTCCGGCGTCTCGAGCGCCGCTTCGACCAGTTCGGCGTGGCGTCGTTCGGGGGCGACGTCGAGGTGCAGGGCGACGCGGGCCAGTTCGGGATCGCGGAACGGGTTGTCGCCGAGCACCGCGAGCGGGGCGGCCGCGAGGCGCGCCGTCTCGGTCGCCAGGTCGAAGCGGTCGACCCGCTGGTCGAGCATGCGCAGCTCCGGCTCGTCACGGAACTCGAAGGTCCAGGCGAGGTCGGCGCTCCCGCCGCCGACGGCGTCGAGCGTCTCGTCGACGGCGCGCTGCACGAGCGCGGCGAGGAGGGCGGGCGCCAACGCCGGGTCGGGCGTCAGCCGGACCGCGAGGGTGCGGACGCGGTCCGGTCCTTCGACCCGGATCGTGACCGGCAGGCCGGCCGGAGCGCCGTCGACGCGGCCGGCGATGCCGGCCGCACCGTCGGCGAAGGCGGCGCCGTACGGCGCCGCGGCGACGTTCGTCAGCTTGTACGGCACCTCGGAATCGGGCACGATCGCGAGGACATTGGCCGCCGCGAGCGCGTACCCCGCCTCCGCACGGCGCAGCAACGGGTGTCCGAACGCCAGGACGGCGTCGCCGTCGCGGGCGGTGACGGTGCCGACGGCGGCGACGCGCACGTCGCCCCAGGCGAGGAGCGCGGCGACCGCGTCGCCCGGCGCCGGATCCTCGTCGGCCGCCGCCCGGTCGGCGCTCGCGGAGCCGCCCTGGACCGGAACGGGGTGCAGCCCGGCGGCGTCGAAGGCGGACCCCAGATGCGCCGCCGCCCGCGCGTCCAGACCGTGCAGCAGGACCGGCGTGGCCACCGGTGCGGCACCGGGCGGAAGCGTCCCGCCGGCGTCCTCCGTGCCCGGCCCGCCGAGCGCGCGCATCGCCTCGATCGGCGTGGCGAGCGCGAGTCGGTGGTCGCTACGCGGGAAGGCGTAGGCGAGCGCGCCCGCCAACCGTTCGCGCCCGTCGGCGCCGAGGTAGACGGGCGAGCCGCTCATGCCGGCGGCGACGCCGCCGGAGGCGTCGAGGAAGGCGCCGGAGCCGCGCAGCAGCAGGAGCGGCCGGCCGAGGGCGTCGGACTCCTGGACGCCGAGCAGCTCCACCTCGAACCGTTCCAGCCCGTCCGGTCCTTCGGTCAGCACGTAGCCGGTGAGGCCCGGGCTCAGGTCGTCGAGCGGGACGTCACGGACCGGGTCGGGTGGGGCGACCGCCTCCTGCGCCCGGGCGGTCGATGCGAGCGCGGCGACGGTCAGGCACGCCCCGAGCAGGGCGAGCACGAGCGGAGCGGATCGGGTGCAGCGGGCCGTCACGGCGCGCGCCCGTTCAACGCCTCAGGAAGTTGTCGGAGATGAGGGCGTCCTGCAGCACGTGCAGCATGTCGAGCGCCTTGCCGGTGCCGAGCGCGACGCTGTCGGTCGCGTTCTCGGCCACGACCACCGGGATGCCGGTGGTGCGGCGCAGCAGTTCGTCGAAGTTGTGCAGCAGGGCGCCGCCGCCGGTCATGATGATGCCCCGGTCGATCACGTCGCTGACGAGTTCGGGCGGCGCCAGCTCGAGCACCCGCCGGACGCCGTCGGCGATCTTCTGGATCGGCTCCTCGAGCGCTTCGACGGTGTCCTCGGTGCGGACGGTGATCGTCTTCGGGAGCCCGTCGATCAGGTCGCGGCCTCGGACCTCGATCTCCTCGCCCGCCTCGTTCTCGACGAGCATGGCGGCGCCGACCTTCTTCTTGACCTCTTCGGCGGTGCGGTCGCCGATCAGGAGGTTCTCCTTGTGGCGGATGAAGCGGATGATCGCTTCGTCGAACTCGTTGCCGGCGATGCGGAGCGATTCGGACACCACGATCCCGCCCAGGCTGATGATGGCGACGTCGGTGGTCCCGCCGCCGATGTCGACGATCATCGAGCCGGTCGGTTCGGCGATGTCGACCCCCGCGCCGACCGCGGCGGCGAGCGGCTCCTCGATCAGGAACGCCTTGCGGGCGCCCACCTCGCGGGTGGCCTGCAGCACGGCGCGGCGTTCGACCTCGGTGACGCCGGAGGGCACGCACACCATGATGTGCGGGCGGAAGAAGCGGCCGGCGCCGGTGACCACCTTGCGGACGAACGCCTGGAGCATCTTCTCGGTCAGGTCGTAGTCGGCGATCACGCCGTCGCGCATCGGCCGGACCGCCACGATGTTGCCGGGCGTGCGGCCGAGCATGCGGTACGCCTCGTCGCCGACCGCCTTGACCTCGCCGGTGTCGCGCACCATGGCGATCACCGAAGGTTCTCGGAGCAGGATGCCCTGCCCTTTGACGTAGATCAGGACGGTCGCCGTTCCGAGGTCGACGCCGATCTCCTGCCACGGTCTGAACATGCTGAACATGCGGATGCTCCCTACTTCGGTCGCGATGAGGGTCCGGTCGCACGGCGCGCACGGGCGTCGCGAGGACGGTCGTCCTCGGGGACCGGCGTGCGGCGCGGCGGGGCGCCGCCCGCGGCCGGCGCGTGCGGAGCCGGATCCCGCGGAGTATACCGTGCGCTCACAGGTACACCGCAGCCGGTGGACGCTCGCCGGGTGGACGTGCGGCGGCCCAGGCCGCGGCGGGCGCCCGGTCCTCGATCCAGGCCGCCTCCGGGTGGGCCGCG
This sequence comes from Trueperaceae bacterium, assembly GCA_007130355.1. Lineage (GTDB taxonomy): Bacteria > Deinococcota > Deinococci > Deinococcales > Trueperaceae > SLSQ01. Next base: position 5,645 of record SLSQ01000274.1, on the reverse strand, counting down.
GCCGCCTCGGCACGGTCGGTCTTCGCCGCCTCCCGGAGGGTGCGGAGCCGGTCGCCCTCGCGGCGGAAGACCGCCACGTACGCCGCGCCGCGCCGCGCGTCGATGGCGGCGATCCCGGTCTCGCCGTCGCGCAGTGCGGCCCAGGCGAGCATGGCGAGCGTGTCGGCGCCGCCCAGGGGCGCGCCGGACCCGGCCGCCAGGCCGCGCGCCACCGCGAGGCCGATGCGCACCCCGGTGTACGAGCCGGGTCCCACGCCCACGGTGATGGCGGTCAGATCGTCCGGCACGGCCTCCGCCTCGTCGAACAGGTCGCGCAGCCGCGGCAGCACGATCGCGGCGTGGGTCCGGTCGGCACGCACCTCGTCGTGGGCGACGAGGCGACCGTCCGCGTCGACCAGCGCCAGGCTCAGCCAGGAGGTGGCGGTGTCGAGGCCCAGACGCAGGTCGCGGGACGGCACCCTAGCGGTCCTCCGGCGCGGCGAGGGTGGCGATGCGCAGGTCGTCGCGACCGCTCGGCCGGTCGAGGACGAGGCGCCACGCCTCGGGATGCGCCGCCGCCAGCAGGTCGCCCCACTCGATCACGATCCAGCGGGCGTGGTCCCCCGCTTCGTCGAGGGCGAGGCGTTCCGCCGAGGCGGCGTCGGGCAGGCGCCAGGCGTCGACGTGGACCACCTCGCCGTGTGGCGTGGGGTAGGCGTGGACGAGCGCGTAGCTCGGGCTGGTCGCGTCGTCCGGTCCGCCCGCGGCGGCGACGAGAGCCCGCACCAGGGTGGTCTTGCCGGCACCGAGCGGACCCACGAGCAGCAGCGTCGCTCCGTGCGGCAGGCGGTCGGCCAGGCGAGCGCCGTAGGCGGCGGTCGCCTCCGGGCCGCGCAGCTCGAACGGGCCGTGCGCGACGCCTTCCGGCACCGCCGCGGCGTTCACGGTTCTTCGCCGGCGCCGCGCGCGGCGAGCGCGGCGCGCCAGGCGGGGTCGGAGCGGAGCTGCGCGGCGAGGATGCCGACGGCGGCCGGATCGTCGCTCGCGAGCAGGGCCGCGCCCTCCGGCGCCGAGGCGAGCAGGACGCAGCCGTCCTCCCGCTCGACGGTGATCATCCGGAACCGACCGATCCCGAGTTCGCGGCCGAGGTCGCCGAGCCGGCGCACCAGGGTCTCGGCGGGCCCGGCCCAGAGGTCGTCGCTCCCGTCGGTGGTGCCGCCGGCCGCGACCGGCGCCCCGTCCGGACCGGCCAGGGCGGCCGCCGACACCGACCGACCGACCAGCTGCTTGCGGAGCCACGCTTCGCCGGACCCGGTCTGCGGCGCCTCGTCCCCGTGCGCTTCGGCGGCGGCGTCGGCGGCGCCGCCGCCGAACAGGTCGAGCAGCCCGTCGAAGCGGTCGCTCGCCATCAGCTGGTCGGCGATCGCACGGGTGGCGCGCTCCTCCTCCTCGAGGCGACCGAGCAGGTCCTCGGCCTCCTGCAACGACCGTTCCATCCGGGCGCGCAGGGCGGGGGAGACGCGTGCGAAGGCGGCGCGCTGCCCGTCCAGGTGGCGCAGGATGCGGCGCACGGTCGCGACGTCGTCGCTGTTGAGCCGTTCGACCTTGGCGAACGCTTCGAGCGCCTCGTCCAGGCGCGGCATCACGTTCTCGATGCGGCGGTCGAGGGTGGTGGCGAGGCGCTCGGCCACCTCGGCCGCCTCGGCCAGGGAGGAAGCGGAGCGGCCTTCGGCGATCGCCTCGCGCGCTTCGGCGAGCAGGGCGTCGAGCCGTTCCTCCTCGCGCGGGTCGATCTCGCGAAGCCGGTCCGCTTCGCGTTCGAGCGCGTGCAGACGGTCGAGCTGCTCGCTGGCGGCGCGCTCGAGCGCGCCGGCCGCCGCCGCTTCGAGGTCGTCCAGGTCGGGATCGAGACCGTCCTCGAGGCGCTCGTTGGCGCTGCGCACCGCGGAGAGCAGCTCCTCGTCCCCGAGCCGCGCGGCGTCGTCGGCGAGTCGTTCGAGCCGGGTGCGGGCCGCGGCGCGCGCCTCGGCCACCCGGTCGGCGACCGCGGCGCTGGCGGCGGCGAGCAGCTCCTCGTCGGGCGGGCCGGCGGACCACCGTTCGAGGTCGGCCCGGAGCGACGCCGTGCCGTCCGGATCGAGCGCGGCGGGCAGGCCCTCGAGACGTTGCAGCAGGGCGCCGAACTGGGTGCGGTGGGCGGTCTCGGCGTCCCCGGAGGCACGTAACGCGAGCCCCCACGCCTCGGCGGCGTCGCGGACGGCGGCCTCCGCGTCGGCGTCGACCCGTTCCTCGGCCTGCGCGGCGCGGAGCTCCTCGACCGCGTCGCGGTAGCGGTCGAGGGCCTCGTCGTCGTACTCCTCGTAGCGGAGCAGGTCCTCCTGCGCCCGCGCCAGGCGGGCGCCCTGACGGTCGAGCGGCGAACGGACCACGCCTTCGCCCTCCGGAGCCTCGGCGGCCGGACCGGACTCGGCGCGACGCAGCGCCAGGGCCGACCGGTCGTGGAACCGCACCAGGTCGGCGAGCGGCGGCAGGCCGTCGTCGAGCAACGCGCGGAGCACCTCCGCCTCGCGGCGCAGCGCCTCGCTCCAGGCGTCCGCCTCGTCGAGCGACGCCGCCGTGCGGTCGAGCTCCGCTTCGACCTCGCGCAGCCGCTCGGTCCGGGCCTGGGCGAACGTCTCCTCGAAACGGCCGAGATCGTCGCCGAGCGTGAGCCCGCCGCGGACCTGCGTGCGCGCCTCCTCGAGACGGGCGGCGAGGTCCTCACGGTGCTGCAGCAGCAGCGTCCACTGGCGCTCGAGGCGGTCGATCGCCTCGAGTTCGGCCGCCTGGTCGAGGGCGGCGAGCTGCTCGCGGAGCTGGTCCCCCTCCTCGCCCGGACGGTCCTGGTAGACGCTCGACGCCTGCATCTTCCGCAGCTCCCGGACCAGGCCGCTGCCCCGTTCGATCTCGGCGTCGGCGAGCTGCCGGTTCTCCTGCGCGTCGCGGATCCGGCGCAGGAGCGACTCGAGGCGTCGGACCTTCGCGCCGCCCAGACCGCGGACCTGTTCGAACGCCTCCTCGAGCGACGCGACCTGCTCCGCCTGTTCGACCAGGCGGTCCTCGAGCTTCTGCTCGACCTCCTGAAGGGTGTCGGCGGCCTCGGTGAGCAGGGCGTCGACCTCGCCCCCCGTCTCGTGCGCCTCGTGGGCGCGGCCGAGCTGAGCCCGGAGACGGCGCACCTCGGGCCACTCGAAGTAGAGGTTGAACGGACGGAGCGCCGCCCGCAGCCGCTCGAGTTCCGGATGCGCCTCGGCCGGCGCGACGGCCGCGGCCGCTCGGTCCGGCGTCTCGGCGTCCGGTGCGGACCTGCCCGTGGCGGACCGGTCCGCACCGGGTCCGGGGGGCGACGGCGCGCTCGGGTCCGGACCGGGATCGTCCGGTGCGGGGGTCGGCGCCTCGGCGTCGCGCATGGCGCTCAGGATCTCCTCGACCGCCTCGCGCGCCGCGTCGGGCGGCATCGCCACCTGCAGCTGCTTGAACACCGGGCCCTTGAGGATCGGGTCGAGCTGCTCGGCGGTGGCGGCGTCCGGCGTCACGCCGGACGCCTGCATCGCCGCCCGCAAGGTGCGGGAGGCGACGCGCGGCGACAGCAGGCGCTCGAGCGCGGCGACGCAGGTGGCGTAGGCGGGGCTGGTCATCGGCGCACGGTCCTCCGCGATGGGGCGCGATTCAGTAGTCGTCGTCCCAGTCGACCAACGTCTCGTCCCGGGTCGCCTGCTTCGCCGGTTCCTTGGCGGCCGCCGCCTTCGGTCCGCGACCGATCACGCCGAACTGCACGCAGATGCCGTAGAAGCCGAACGAGGCGAGCAGGATCGCGAGCGCCGTCGCGGCGAACCACGCCATCTGGGCGGTCTCGTTGGCGAAGATCGAGAAGACCGTTCCGGCGGCGAGCAGCGGCATCGAGAGCGGCTCGGCCAGCAGCGCGCCGGCCGAGATCAGCGCCTCGACGAACACCGGGAGCAGCAGCAGGAACAGCGCCGCTCCGACCAGGCGCCAGTTGCGGTTGCCGCCGCCGAACGCGATCCTCAGGAGCCGCAGCGGGATCAGCGCGAGGAGGCCGAGCGCGATCGCGATCGCGGCGCGGACCCAGCCGCTCCAGAGGGTGTGGGCCGTATCGGCGAGGTCGGTCGCGAGGTGCGGGCCGGGGCTCCGGAGCGCGTCCGAGAGTCCGGTGGTGGCGGCGGCGAGCAGCGACGCCTCCTGGGGCCGGAGCGCCGGCGAGGCGGAGGTCCGGGTCAGCAGGTCCTGGTAGGCGAGGTCGGCGTCGGGCGCGACCCGCGGGACGATCCGTCCGAGCCCGACGTCGTACGCCTCGGCCAGGCGGGCGAGCTCGGCGCGGGCGGCGGCGGGGCGGGCGCGTTGGATCTCGGCCTCGATGCGGGCGACGCGGGCCGCCAGGTCGCGTTCGAGCTCGGTCACCGACCGGATGCCCGACGCGTGCAGGTCCTCGGCGAGGCCGTCGGCGACGGCCGCCGGAAGGCCGGCCGCGGTCAGTTCGGCGCCGAGGGCCTCCACCTCGGTCGCGACGCGGGCCTCTTCGGCCTCGGCGGCGAAGGCGGCGCGCAGCATCGGGAGGGTGACGGCGCCCTCCTCGAGCGCGAGGGCGAGCTCGGCGGTGGCCTCGGGGTCGTCGTCGCTCGGAAGGGCGACGCCGGCGACCTCTTCGGTCGCGCCGTCGTCCGGTTCCGCCGCCGGCTGCGGCGCGGCGTCCGGGTCGGCGGCGTCCGGCATCTCCTGCACGTCGGCCGGCGGTTCGGCGGTCGGGTCCGGCTCGGGATCCGGTTCCGGCCCGTCGACCGGTTCGGCGGCGGGCGGGACCTGCGCCACGACGTCCTCGGGCTGGCCCGCGTCGGCGGCGTCGCGAAGGGCGACCAACCGCTCGGCGGCGGCCGCGAGATCGTTGCCGTACGCTTCGAACTCGCCGGCGACCAGCGCTTCGGCCGCGCCGACGATCCGCCCCTGCGTGGCCGGATCCAACCGCCCCGAGTCCTGCACCAGCAGGAAGTCGGCGTACGCGGCGGAGAGGGTGCGGTAGGCGGCGTCGGTGTCGGCCGGAGGCGCGGCGTCGAGGAGGGAGGTCAGGCGGGCTTCGACCCGTTCGGCCACCCCGGCCTCGAAGACGCGGCGCATCTCGGCGACGTCCACGGCGGCCTGGAGCTGGTCGAGACGAGCGGAGCCGAGACCGACGTCGCCGGCGAGGGCGGACAGACGGCTCTCGGCCTGCGCGTCGCGGCCTTCGACCGCCGAGACGAGCGCGGACTCGTACAGCATCCGCTGGAAGCCGCCGCGCAGGACCGACGTCTGGACCGCGAGGTCGGTGGCGCTCCGGTTCTCGATCGCGGTGCGGGCGCGCTCGAACACCCGGTCGAGGGACGAGGCGAGCGGCGCGCTCCCGCCGCGCGAGAGCGTGAGCAGCGCGCTGTAGGCGCGGTCCAGTTCGGTGCGGGCGGCGACCGCGTCCTCCGCCAGGGCGGCGTTCGCCTGCTGCAGACTGCTCGTGGCCAGGCGGTAGCGCTCGAGGACGTCGTCCCCGTTCGCCTCCTGCGCCCAGGCGAGGGTCGCGAGCAGGACGGCGGCCAGGCCGACGGCCAACGTTCGGACGGTGATCATGGTTCCTCCTCCAGGGC
>SLSQ01000198.1 GCA_007130355.1 Trueperaceae bacterium | reverse complement strand
GCCAGCGACGTTCCGGCCACGCCGCCCCCCACGATCAGGAGATCGTGGACCGGCCGCCGGTTCGGGTCGTCCGCCTGCACGGCCGTAGCGTAAACGCCCCCGCCCCGGGTCGGGCGGCGGCGGGTATGGTGCCGCTACGATGCTCGAACTCCTGCGAGGATTCCACAATCTGCTCCGATGGGTGATCGTGCTGGGCGGCGTCGCCGCGGTCGTGCTCATGGCCCGCGGCACCTTCGCCCGAGCCGCCTGGACCGCGCGCGAGGGCGGCGTGGCCCGCTTCTTCACCTACGGCCTGCACCTGCAGCTGCTCGTCGGCCTGATCCTGTACGCGATCACGCCGCTGGTCGCCGCCGGGATCACGGCCCCGCTCTCCGAACGGTTGCTGCTGATCGAGCACGCCGTGACGATGCTGTTCGCCGTCGTCGCGGCGCAGCTCGGCACCTCGCTCGCGCGCCGCGCGAAGGAGGACGCGGTCAAGTTCCGGCGTTCCCTGATCGGCTACGCGGTCGCGATGCTGTTCATCCTCTGGGCCACCCCGTGGGGCAAGAGCCTGATCCCCTGGGTGGGCTGACCGCGACCCCCGCCAAGCGGACGGAGGCGGGTCGCACGACGGCGCGGCGGGCGGAGGACCGATCGGTCCTCCGCCCGCGCGACGTGTGTCAGGACGCGTCCCCCTCGCGCCAAGCGACCAGCATCTCCCGCTTCCCGCCCGGCGGGCCCGGCCGCTTCGCGACCGACAGGCCGGCCGCCGCCAACGCCCGCCGCACCGCGCCCGCCACCGAATAGCTGACCCAACGGCCGCCCGGCGCCAGGGCGGCGGCGCAGGCGCCCAAGAACGCCGGCGTCCACAGGTCCGGGTTCGCCTCCGGGCGGAACGCGTCGTGGTAGACCGCCTCGAACGGTCCGAGCTCCAGCGCCCGCCGAGCGACGTCCGACGGCCCGGACCGGTCCGGCGCGACGGCGTCGCCGAGCGCGACGGTCAGGTCGAGGCCCGCCGCGGCGGGCCCCTCCGCTCGTGCCGGACGCCAGAGCCCGCGCGCACCCGCGGCCCAGGCGTCGTGCAGCTCCGCGGCGGTGGCCCGCCAGGCCGACGCGACGCCGGGGTCCTCCACCCAGGTCTCGGGCCGCAGCGCGGCGAGGAGGTCGGGCGCCAGCGGCTCCCGTTCGAGCGCGACGTAGGCGAGCGGCGCGTCGTGCGCGCGGGCGTGCGCCCAGGTGGTCGTCAGGTTCAGGCCGGTGCCGAGACCGACCTCGAGGACTCGGGTCGGTCGGCCGGCCGCGAGCCGCTCCTGGACGCCGCTTCCGCGCAGGAACACGTGCCGCGCCTCGGTCGCGGCGCCGTGGTGGGAGCCGTAGGTGTCGCCGGCCTCCGGGTGGCGCAGGGTACGGCTGCCGTCGGCGGTCGGAACCGGCTCAGGGACGCGCGGGCGGGCGGGCTCCTCGTCCATCGTGCCTAGGCTACCGGTCCGGTAGGCTGTCGCCCATGCAGCGGGTGTTCGAGATGATGGGGAACGCGATCGCCGCGACCTGGGCGGCCCTCGTCCCGGTGCTGGCGGAGGTCCCCCTGTGGGCGTGGATCGCGCTCGCGCTGCTGGTCGTCGCGTGGGTCGCGGTCCGCCACTTCCGACCCGGGCCCGGCGGCGAACGGCGGCCCGAGCTGTTCCTGGCCCGCGCCGAGCTCGCACGCGAGGAACGCGACGCTCCGTTCACGGCGCTCATCGGCTTCAGCAACCTGCACCCCGAACCGGTCCAGCTGCTGGCCCTCGCCGCCGCCGGCGGCGACGGGCAGCGCGCGGTGGTCGAGGCGACCGCCCTGATCGCGCCGCAGAAGGCGGTCGAGCTCGAGGCCGACCTGGACATCGGCGGCAGCGGCGAAGGGTGGCTCGAGCTGTACCTGTACGTCCCCAGCTCGCGCGCGCGGGCGTGGCGGCTGCGGGTGCCGCTCGCCTGGGAGGCGTGGACGCAGTCGTACAAGGCGGTGCCGCTCAAGCAGACGCTGGTTCCGGTCCGGAAGCTGCCCGAGCCGCCGGCCCGGGCGGAGGATCGGAACCCGACGCCGCCGCCCGACCCGAAACGGGGCGACGGGTCGCGGGCGTTTCCGGACGACTTCTGACGACGGCGACCGCGACGCCGGCCTTCGGCGGCGCGCGAGGCGCGGACGCCGGGCCGTGGCTGGGCGGGGGGCGCGACCCCGGCCGCTTCACGCTTCTCACCGGCCCCCGGACGATCGTCCTTAGGTGCATCTCCTGAGAACGTGCTTCGTGCGCCTGGCGCTGGTCGCGGCGCTGTCCGGGGCCGTGTCCGCCTGCGCGGCCGACGCGCTCGCGGAACCGTCCGTCACGCCGGACGACGCTCGGGCCGACCGCTGGAGCCCCTCGCCCGGCACCTCGTGGCAGTGGCAGTTGCAGGGAACGATCGATACGAGCGTCGACGTCGACGTGTTCGACATCGACCTGTTCGACGTTTCCGAAGAGACGATCGCCGAACTGCACGCGGCGGGGCGGCGGGTGATCTGCTACACGAGCGCCGGTACGCGCGAAGCGTGGCGGCCCGACGCGGACGCGTTCCCGCCGGAGGCGGTCGGGCGTCCGATGCTGGAGTGGGAGGGCGAGGCGTGGCTCGACGTCGGCAGGATCGACCTGCTGCAGGACGTCATGACCGCCCGCTTCGACCTCGCGGCCGCGAAGGGGTGCGACGCGATCGAAGCGGACAACGTCGACGGCTGGATGCACCCCACCGGGTTCGACCTGACGCAGGAGGACCTGCTCGCCTACCTGCGGTTCCTGATCGGCGAGGCGCACGAGCGTGGCCTGGCGTTCGGGTTGAAGAACGCCGTGGCGCTGGTGCCGGACCTGGTCGACGAGGCCGACTTCGCGATCAACGAGTCGTGCTGGACCTGGAACGAGTGCGATCGGCTGGTTCCGTTCGTCGATGCCGGCAAGGCCGTGTTCGGGGCGGAGTACGGCCATGCGCTCGAGGAGTTCTGCCCGCGGACGAACGCTCTGGATCTCGACTTCATCCGCAAGGAGCGGTCCCTGGGCGTCTACCGGGAGGCGTGCCGCTAGGCGCGATCCGGCAGGCAGGTCAGGTCGCGATCGGCGACCTGGGACGGAAGCCCGTGGGTTCGCGCGCGTGCCCGGGCGAACCGGGCCAGCTCCGGCCGGTCGGCGTAGTCGAGGGCGTACACCGGCAGGCCGGTCGCCTGGACCGTCCGGAGCAGGTCGGCGTGCTCGAGCAGCTGTCGCGTCGTCAGGGCCGTGTACCCCGAAACCCACGTGGTCGAGAAACCTTCGAACACGAACCCGTCGACCCACGGTGCGAGCGCGGCACACGCGTGCAGCCCACGGTTCGCGAGGATCGGTCGGTCGCCGAGCAGCATCCGCAGATCCTGGACCAGGCGCAGCATCGGCTCGAGCTCTTCGGGGAACAGCGTGGGCACGTCCAAGGTGTCGAGGAACACGCCCCCGAAGCCGGCGTGCACGGACCGCCAGGCGCCTTCCAGCACGGTTCGGCGCCATCCGGGGTGGTCGGCCCGCACGTACGCGCCTCCCCACCAGGCGTTCCGTCGCGGACGATGCCACGGCGCCGTCGGTCCGGGATCCTCGCCCAAGCTCAGGTAGGCGTACGGGGTCGTGCCCGCCACGCTCAGCGAGGCGAGCCGCTGCCGGGTCGCCCGGCCCGGTTGCAGCACCACCCGCCGGAACCGCTCGAGCCGCGGGTCGAGGGTCGGACCGTAGTGGACCAGCAGGTCGGGATCGCTAGAGTAGATGGACGGCATACGGCTCGAACCGTCGGCTCCGCGCCAGAAGGAGCGCCAACTGCGTGGCGGCGAGGCCGGCGCAGACGAGCAGGACCGGCAGGAACAGCGCGGCCGCCCCGGCGGCCAGGAAGGTCACCGCGGGCGTCCGGGCGTCCGCGAAGGTGAGCGACACGACCGCCAACGCCAGGCAGACGCCGTACAGCGCGAACGCGGTCCAGTGGTACGCCCACGCCTGCGGCCCGGCGACGGCCACCCAGAGCGCGGCGACCGCGACCGGGAGCAGGTACGCGCCGACGTAGAGCAGCAGGGCGGAGCGCGTCGCCCGGGCGAACGCGGCCGGTTCCGTGTCGGTCCAGAGCCGGCGGGTGAGGTGCGCCTTGAAGCGGACGAACATCGTGCGGGAGAGGGCCAGGATGGCGACGAGCAGCAGCGCGCCGGCGAGGACGTCGGCGCCTTGGGGCGCACGCTCCAGGATCGCGACGATCAGCACCGCTTGGCCGACGCCGTACAGGACCGGCGCGACCAGCGTCCCGGCGCGTCGCACGATCCAGGAGCCGGCGGACCGGGCGCCGTGCGCCAGGGTCGGCACGATCGCGAGCGTCGCCAGCACGATCACGAAGCCGTGAACGTCCGCAGGCGGCGCGTCGGTGCCGTTGCCGACGCCGAGCGCGACCAGCGACAGGACGGGAACCGTGACGGCGAGGCGGGGCCGGCGGTTCCAGAGGAGCGCGGCGACCGCCAACCAGAGCGTCGCGGACGCCAGGGCGGCGGGCGTGAACGCGGTGGCGGCGGCCGAAAGCACCACGCCCGCCACGCCGAATCGGACCGCGACCGAGAGGACGTCGCGCGCGCCTTCCGGCCCGAGGTCGCCGTGCGCGCGCGAGACCAGCGTCGCCGCCGCCTGCGACCAGACCAGGACGAACAGCACCGGCGCCCACGGGATCTGCGCGGCCGCCGTGCCCAGGACCAGGGTGGCGGCCAGCGCCGCGACCATGGCGAGGGGGCTCGCCAGATCCCGATCCGCGGCGCGGACGGGCGTCGCCCGGGGGCGCGACTTCGGAGTGCGCGCGAAGAGCGCTTCGCCCAGCGCGAACTTGTCGGTCGCGCCGACCCGGCGCACGGCGCTGACGCTGTTGTAGCCGAGCGCTTCGAGGTTGGCGACGATCTCGTACGGATCGGCCGCCTCGAGGCAAAGCCGGTTCAACGACCGGCCGAGCCGATCGACCGGGTCGCGGCTGCGCCGCTCCGGTCCGTCCCAGGCAGTGTCGGTACGCTCGGGCGGAACGAACTCGGGCGGGGTGTAGGGGACCGGCATGCTCACGATGCGGCCTGCGCGTACGGCCCGTTCGCCAATTCGGCGTACAGGTCCCGGTACCCGGCGTACATCCGGTCGAGGGTGAAGAGATCGAGCGCCCGCTCGCGCGCTCCGGCGCCCAGCGTGCGCCGCAGCGGAACGTCCTCGAGGAGTTCGCTCAGGGCGTCGGACAGCTGACCCGGGTTCCGGGCCTCGACCATTCGGCCGGTCGCGCCGACCGCTTCGCCCACGCCGCCCACGTCGGTCGCCACCACCGGTCGGCGGCACATCATCGCTTCGATGGCGACGTACGGGAACCCTTCGGACACGCTCGAGAGCGCGACCACGTCGGCCGCGTGGTAGGCGCGGTGGATCGGCGCGACCGGGCCTTCGAACGCGACCGACTCCTGCAGTCCGAGGCTACGGACCGTCGCCTCCAGCTCGCGGCGGTAGCGCTCGTTGCCGGACGGGACGGGTCCGAACAACCGGAGGCGGGCCAGGGGCGAGGAGGAGCGCACGCGGCCGAACGATTCGATCAGGGTGCCGAGGTCCTTGAGCGGGTCGATCCGGCCGACCCAGGCGATGGTCGGTTCGGCCTGCGGCGCGTCGCCTCCGTCGGGGAACGCTTCGGGCGCTACGCCGTTGTAGACGACGCGGGTCCGTTCCACCGGGGCGCCGAGTCGGATCTGCCAGGCACGGTTGAACTCGCTCACGGAGACGACCAGATCGGCGTCCGTGTAGATCAGGCGAGCCAGGGTCCGGTAGAAGCGGACGCGCAACAGCTTCACCGCGGGCGGGACCCGCTCGGCGGAAAGGCTGAGGTACCGCTCGCGCAGGTACAGGCCGTGCTCGGTCAACATCAGCGGCACGCCGTGCTCCTGCGACGCGAGCCAGGCGGGGATCGCGCTGAGGCCGTTCGACGTGGTGTGGGCCTGATCGACGGCCGCGGGGACGCGCAACAGCGGTGCCAACGTACCCCGCAACCAGTTCACGGCCAGCGCCGTCTCCGCGACGGTGGGCGCCTCGTTCGTGAGCGACCGCAACGCGTTCCGTACCTGCGACCACACCGCGGGCCGGTCGAAGGCGCGCCAAGGGTCGGTCCGTCCGCTCGCCTGGGCGAGCGTGCGCAGGCCGTCGGCGAAGCCGGCCGTGGCGTCGTCGTGGGCGAACCGCAGCAGCGCTTCCGCTCCGGCGTCGAAGCGGAGCCCCGCCTCCGAGCCCCGGCGCGCGGTCCGGACCGGGCCGCGCGGCGGGGTCCAGAGCTGCACGGTGGCGAGGTCCACGACGTTGTTCGGCAGCGCGTAGGCGGGCGCGGTCGGGTTGGGGCCGACCACTTCGAGCAGGTGGAACGTCTGGCCCGCCATGCCGCGCACCAACTGATCGCACCAGGTGCTGACGCCGCCCACGATGGACGGATAGGTGCCTTCGGTCGTGAAGAGGATGCGCACGATCGGGACCTTTCGGGCGACGCTCGCGGAGCGGGCCGGCGTCGTGCGGCCGGCCCTCGTCCGCGGTCCGCGAGTCAGTCGGCGAGGTCGAAGGTCGCGCGCACCGAGGTCGGGGCGCTCGGCGACACGGTGCAGAGGCTCGTGCCGCTGCAGGCGCCGCTCCAGCCGGAGAAGCGGGAGCCGGCGAGGGGGACGGCCGTGAGCACGAGCGGCACGTCCTCCGCGACGGCCGCGGTGCAGGCCCCTCCGGTGCAGGCGAGCGCGCCGGTGTCGCCGACGACCATGCCCAGTCCGGAGCCGGCCACCGTGACGGTGAGGGGGTGCAGGATCGGCTCGGGCCGGTCGGCCCCGGGCGCGTCGAGCGTCACCGTTTCGCCGGGGGCGAAGTCGCGCTTCGAGATCGTGTCCGGTCCGTACGCGAACGGCGCGTCGCCGGGGAAGGCGGCGCCGGTCAGGAACACCGTGCCGCCGTGCGCGGCGTGGACGGTCAGCGTGCCCGCGTCGCGGTCCCAGACACCGCTCGCACCGGCGCCGGCGTGCTCGGTCCGTTCGGACACGAAGTCGCCGAGCGCGTCCCAGTCGTTCGACAGGAGGGGCAGATCGACCAGGGCGCCGTACCGTTCGAACAGGGCGTCGGCGTAGTCCCGGAGCAGGCTGCGGCCGGGCGCGTATTCGTACAGGTTGGCGACGTGGAAGTAGTGCGGGTAGGCGGCGCCGCTGAGCACGTGCGCCAGGGCGATGGTCGTCTCGACCTCGAGGTAGGTGGCGTAGTCGAGATCCTCGTCGAAGTACGGGTCGATGCCGTCCGGTCCGTAGACCAGGTTGTACGCCTGGGTCGCCGCTTCGGGCGTGGCGACCGCGGCGAACACGTTCGTCGGCCAGCGCGGGACCAGGAAGATCCGATCATCGAGCGGGTGCACGATGCCGCAGCCGGGACAGTCCGGCTCGTGGCTGGGGGTGGACATGTTGCTCGCGACGTAGCGGCGGCCCAGGTCGGCGGCCGCCGCGAGCAGGTCGGGGTTCGACGCTTCGAGCCCGAAGTCGACCTTCGGGCCGGTGTCGGGCCCGTCCGGCGCGTGCCAGCCCAACCCGGACAGGTCGCCGGTGATCAGGCTGCCGGGCGCGAAGGTGGGGCCGAATCCGAACGCTTCGACCAGCGCGTCGTTCGCGTCGATCTCCTGATGGATGGCGGCGTAGTCGATGTCGTAGGCGGGCGGATTTCGGTCCATGTACGCGTGGCTCCAGGTGTGGTTGACCCACCGGAAGTCGGTCGCCACGCACTTGGTGACGCTGGAGAGGCTCGCCGCGGGATCGCACGAGCTCGGTGCTTCGGGTTCCGCGCCGAGGCCGTTGTAGGCCATGGCCCAGGTGAACCCGTCCGCGAACGGGTGGTCGGCGTGCAGTTCGGCGAGCTGCGCCGCGAAGCTGGACGCGTCCGCGCCGGACAGGTGGAACGGTTCGTCGGCGAAGTCGGCCGCCTCGACGTCCCATAGGGCGGTCGGGATGAACCAGTCGTCGACGTCGGCGTCGAAGTGGTACCGGCGCTGACCGAGGTAGACCCCGCGGGTCGCCCACCGCAACAGGCCCTGACCGAGCAGCTGCGTGTGCATCAGCGGCGTCCCGCCGTAGGCGGCCTGGTCGAAGGTGAGGACCAGCCGTTCGCGACCGTCCGGAGCGGTGCTCACCACGCCCAGGACGTGTCCGTCCGGGTCGACCAGGATCGGCTCCGCGACGCTGCCGTCGCTGAGGCGACTCCGGTAGACGTACACGTGCCCGGTGGGGCGGATCGGGACTTCGGCCCCGTCCACCAGGTAGGGGAACACGTCGCTGCGGCCCGTCGCGGTGGGGATCGCGGCGTACGCCTCGGGAGCGTTCATGCCCGGCGCGACCTCGTCGATCGGTTCGATTCCGTACGGTTCGGGGTAACTGCCGGGGTAGGCGTAGAGCACGACCTGCCGCACGCCGTAGTCGCGGGCGTACTGGTGCAGAAGGGTCCATTCGGCGTCGTCGAAGGCGTAGGCGTACGCGTCGCCGTCGAGGTACGCGAGGTTCCCGGTGGCGAGCAGGATCGCTTGGTAGCGCCCCACGTCGTCCGGCCCGACGAGCCGGTCGACCTCGAGCGGCTCGTCCACGGCGATGAGCACGTCGTACGGAAGGCCGGCCTGCTGCAGGAGGGCCTCCCAGGCGGCGAGCGCCGGATCGTGTTCGGTCGCGGCGATCACGAGCGACGTCAGCTCGACCCGGGAGGTCGACACCGACAGGGGCTCGAGCCGCGCTTCGGGGACGACCGGTCCGCGTTCGCGGGCGTCCGGAAGCGGCCGGGGGGCGTCGGGACCGGGAAGGACCGGCGGGACGGGCGCGAGCGTCGCGACGAGGTTCGGCGACACGGTCGCGGCGGACCGCGCGGGCGCGTTCGGGGCCTGCGTGCCGCAGGCGGCGAGAAGGACGAGCACGAGCAGGGGCGCCAGGAGGCGTTCGGCGCGACGGGCGGGGGCGGGGCCGGGG
>SLSQ01000081.1 GCA_007130355.1 Trueperaceae bacterium | reverse complement strand
TCCGGCCGTCGCGCCGGACGATTCCGGGCCGCGTCCGGGCCGCCGGCTGCCCGGCCAGGCGGTCGCGGTCGGCACGCTGCTGCACGATGCGGTGCGCCGCGACGCCGACCCGGACGATCCGGCCGAGACGGAGCTGCTGCGTGCGCAGGAGGTGATGTTCCCGTACGCGCGCGACCAGCAGGACGCCATGCTCGACGAGGTGCGGGCGATGCTCGCGACCTACCGCGCGCTCCTGGGGGACCGCCTGCCGGCGCTCGCCGCCCGCGACCCCGACCTGCGGGAGTGGCCGGTGCTGCTGCCGGACGGCCGGCGCACCTGGCAGGGCGTGATCGACCGGCTCTACCGCAGCGGGGACCGCTGGTTCCTCGACGATTACAAGACCGACCGCACCCTGAACATGGACCGCTACGCCTTCCAGCTCGCGGTCTACCGCACCGCGGTGGTGCGGGCGCTCGGGGTGCGGCCGGAGGTCCGGCTGGTGAACCTGCGCGACGGCGCGGTCGTGCCGGTGTCCGACGCCCGGCTCGACGCCGCCTGGGCGGCACGGACCCGGGTCGGCGCCGACACCGTGCCCGGTCCGTCTAGGCCGCGACCGTAGCGGTCGTCCCGGCGCCCGCCGCGGTCCGCTACCGTGAGCTCGTGAACACGAACGCGTCCCCCACGCCCGCCCGCCTCGGGGGCCACCCGGGCGAACTGATCCGCGAGAACGACGCCCTGCTCTGGCGTGGCACGCTCACGCCCGATCTGGTCGCGGACCTGATGCGCGGCGCCGTGGCCGGCACGGTGCCGGTGCAGGAGACCGACGCCGCGGGCGCCTCCCCGGTCGTGGTGCAACGGCTCTGGTTCGAACCGGAGCGGGCCCGGATGGTCGTGCACCTGCGCGACCGCGGGCGGATGGCCTGAGCGACCGACGCCTCACCGGTCGCGCGCCCCTTCCAGGCGCGCGTCGCTCCCGCCCGGACCGCTCAGAGCCGGTCGACCGGAACGGCGATCCCGAACCGGTCGCGGAGCGCCGTCCGGGCCGCCCACACGCCCGCCATGCCGTGCACGCCGGGACCGGGCGGCGTCGACGCCCCGGCCAGGTACACGCCCGGAACGGGCGTCCGGTACGGGAGCCGGCGCGCCACCGGCCGCGCGAGCAACTGCGTCAGGCTCGTCGCCCCGGCCGCGATGTCGCCCCCCGCCAGGTTCCGGTTCTCGCCGGCGAGGACCGTCGGTCCCGCCACGCGCCGAGCCACCGTACGTGCGCCGCAGCCGGGCGCCGCCGCCTCGAGGCTCGCCACGATCCGCGCGGCCAGCGCGTCGACCGCCTCCGGATCGTGCGCCAGGGCGCGCGGCAGGTGCGCGTACGCCCAGATCGGCTCGACCGACCCGGCGCAGCGCGACCGGTCGAACCGCCCCGGTTGCGCCACCAGCACGTACGGCCGGTCCGGAATGCGACCGGACGCCACCGCCGCCTCGGCCGCGGCGATCTCCTCGGCCCGCCCGCCCAGGTGCACCGTGCCCGCCGACGCGCACGCCTCGTCCCGCCACGGCAGCCCGCCGTCGACCGCCAGGTCCAGCTTCACCACCGCCTCGCCCGGCCGGTAGCGCGCCAGCGCCCGGTCGTAGCCCGCCGGCAGTCGGCCCGCCGCGATCCGGCGGAACGCTTCCGGCGTCGTCGTGCACAGCACCGCGCGCGCCGGAGGAAGCCGGTCCAGGTGGGGCACCGGTGCGCCGGTGCGCACCTCGCCCGAGAGGCGCTCGAGGTAGCGACGGAGCGCGAGCGTGATCCGACCCGACCCGCCCTCCGGGAACGGCCAGCCGACCCGCTGACCGGCCGCCACCAGCATCAGCGCGATCGCCGAGGTGCCGAGCGCCGAGAGCGGCGACGAGGCGTGCGCCGCCATGCCGGCCCAGAGGGCGCGGCCGGCCTGCGTTCGCAGCGTGGCGCCGCTCCACGTCGCGGGCGCCCACGCCCGGGCCCCGAACCGCGCCACCCGGAGCGGTGCCGACGGCCACCGCAGCAGCGGACCGAGCACCGTCGCCGCGACCTCGTCGAACCCGCGGGTCGTGGGGCCGGAGAGGAACCGCCACGCCTCGCCGTCCGCGCCCAACCCCTCGGCGGTGGCGTCGAGCGACCGCTCCAGACGGCCGGCCGGACCGTCCGGAAGCGGGTGGGCCGCAGGGAGCGGCGGGTGCACCCAGCGCAGGCCGTACGCCTCGAGCGGCCAACGGCGGAACGCCGGACTGCCCGCGCCGAGCGGATGCACCGCCGAGCCCAGATCGTGCGTCACGCCGGGCACCGTCGCCTCGGCGTGGCGGCAGGCGCCGCCGATCCGCTCCTCCGCCTCGAGGACCAGCACCTTCACGCCGGCCCGCGCCAACGTCACCGCGGCCGCCAGGCCGTTCGGGCCGGCTCCGATCACGACCGCTCCATCCTCGGCGCCGTCGCTCCGCGGTGCGATCGGAACCGCGTCCTCGGCGTGTCGAGCGGCGAGGGGCGTCATGCCCGCACCCTACCGCCCGTCGGTATGCTCCCCGCATGACCACGCTCGACGCGTACGTTCCCGAACCGGCCGGCCTGCGACCGGTCCGCATCGCCTTCGGGAGCGAGATCGCCCGGATCGAGACGACCGGAGCGGTCACGCACGACCCCACCGACGAGCGACCGGTGCTCGTGCCCGGCTTCGTCGACGTCCACGTGCACGGCGGCGGCGGTGCGGACGCCATGGACGGCGCCGACGCGGTCCGCACCCTCGCGCGACACCACCTCCGGCACGGCACCACCACCGTGCTGCCGACGACGATCACGAACCCGTGGCCCGACGTGATGAACGCCTTGAACGCCGTCGCCGAGGTGGTGCGGACCGCTTCGGAGGCGCCCGCCTCCGACCCGCTCCCCGACGTGTTCGGCGCCCACCTCGAGGGCCCGTTCGTGAGCCCGAGCCGGCTCGGGGCCCAGCCGCCGTTCGCGCTGCCGCCGGAGCCGGGCCTCGTCCGGGAGGCGATCGCGACCGGCGCCGTGCGCGTGGTCACCCTCGCCCCGGAGTTGGACGGTGCGGCCGAGGCGGCCCGTGCCTTCGCCCGCGCCGGCGCGCGCGTCTCGTTCGGCCACACCCGGGCCGACGTCGCGCAGGTCCGCGCCGTCTCCGACGCGGTCCGGGCGGAGGGGGGCGTGGTCGGCTTCACCCACCTCTTCAACGCCATGGGCGGCCTGGGCGGACGCGTTCCGGGCGTGGTCGGCGCCGCGCTCGCCGATTCGGAGGCGTACGCCGAACTGATCCTCGACGGCCACCACGTCGCGCCGGTCGCCTTCCGCGCGGTCCACGCCGCCAAGCCGCGCCGCCTCGCGCTGGTGACCGACGCCATGCGCGCCTCCGGTCTCGGGGAGGGCCGGAGCGAGCTGGGCGGACGCCCGGTCGTCATCGAGCACGGCGCCGCCCGCCTCGAGGACGGCACCCTCGCCGGCAGCGTCGCCACCATGGCCGACCTGTTCCGTGCCGCGCGACGCGCCGGCCTGAGCTGGAACGACGCGGCCCACGTCACCTCCGGAAACGCCGCCCGCTACCTGGGCCTCACCGACCGGGGGAGCGTGCGCCCCGGCGCGCGCGCCGACCTGGTCGCGTTCGACGCCGACCTGGAGCTCCGTACCGTCTACCTCGCCGGCCGTCCGGTGCCGGGGGCCGGCCCCACCCGCGAAGGAGTCCGAACGTGACGCGAGCTGCGCCGAACGGCCCGACCGGCCCCGCCACCCGGTTCGAGCGGGAGATCCGCGAACAGCCCGACGTGCTCGGCCGGATCCTCGACGACCCCGCCCCCGCCGAGATCGGCCGCGCGCTGCGCGAGGCGCCCCCCGAAGCGATCGTCACCTTCGCGCGCGGCTCGAGCGACAACGCCGTCACCTTCTTCGCCTACCTGGTGGGCATGCGCCTCGGGGTGCCGGTCGCGAGCCTCCCGCCGAGTCTGGTGACGATCCACCGGGCGCCGCTCCGGACCGCCGGCACGCTCGCCGTCGGCGTCAGCCAGTCGGGCGAGAGCGCCGACGTGGTCGAGGCGCTCGCCCGCGTCGGCAGCGACGGCGCCCGCACCCTGGCCGTCTCGAACCGGGCGGGATCCAGCCTCGAGCGCGGGGCGACCTGGGCGCTGCGGCAGGGGGCGGGGGAGGAGCGGGCGGTCGCCGCCAGCAAGACGTTCACCAGCCAGATGGCGCTGCTGGCGCGGCTCGCGGTCGAGTGGGCCGATCATGACGAGGGCCGCGCCGCGCTCGCCGCCGTGCCGCAGGCGCTGCGCGACTTCCTGGCGGACACCGGCGCCGCCGACCGGGCCGCCGCCCGGCTCACGCACGCCGATCGCCTCGACGTCCTGGGGCGCGGCCTGTCGTACGGTCCGGCGCACGAGGCGGCGCTCAAGCTCAAGGAGACCGCCTACCTTCACGCCCACGCGTACAGCGCCGCCGAGTTCCAGCACGGACCGATCGCCTCGCTCTCGGCCGGCGATCCGGTGCTGCTGCTGGGCCTGCACGACGCCTCGGCCGCGACGAACCTCGAGGCGGCGAACCGGATCCGCGAGGTCGGGGCCGACCTGACGGTCGTCTCCGCCGATCCCGACCTTCTGCGGGTCGCGGCCGCGCCGGTGCCGCTCGCGCCCGGCGCGCACCCGCTCACCGAAGCGTTCCTGCACGTGATCGCCGGACAGTGGCTCGCCCTGCGCTGCGCCACCGAACGCGGCCTCGATCCGGACGCGCCGCGCAACCTGCGGAAGGTCACCCAGACCCGCTGACCCCGTCCGGATCGAAGCGCGCCCCGGTGAGCACCGCCGGCCGCAGGCCCCGCAGCGCGTTGCCGACGAACAACTCGGCCCCCTCCAGGTCCGCGGGCGTCAACGACGCCTCGACCGCCTCGCCGTGCGCGAGCAGTTCGGCCCGCAGCACGCCCGGCAGCGCCCCGTCGGTGACCGGCGGGGTGCGCAACGTCCGCTCCTCGGGCCGACGCACGAACAGGTTCGTGATCGCCCCCTCGGCGATCCGGCCGGACGGCGTCCGGAACAGCACCTCGTCCACCCCGTGCGCGCGCGCCCAGGCGCTGGCGCGATCGTAGAGGACGCGGTCGCTGGTCTTGTGCCGCTGCCGGCGGTGCGTCGGGTCGACCGTCGGGACCGCCCACGCCAGCCGCGCCGGCCCGGCGTCGGGCGCTGGACCTTCGTGCGCGGCGGTCGTGACCGTAGGCGTTCCGACCTCGTCGACCGTGAGGCGCACGCGGAGCGGCCCGGCGGAGGGCGCGACGGTCAGCGCCTCGTCGAGCGCTCGCTGCACGGAGGCCGGGTCGAGGGGCACGTCGTGCGCCGAGGCCGAGCGGGCCAGCCGCGCGAGGTGGGCCTCCCGCCGGAGCACCGTCCGACCCTCGGCCCGCATCGTCTCGATCAGCACCAGCGGCGGGGCGGGATCGGTCAGGAAGCGCGCCTTGGCGCGCACCTCGTCGTGCTCATCGCCGGGGTCGGAGTCGATCACGATTCCGCCGCCGATGCCGAGCGTGCCCGTGCCGCCGTGCACGGCGACGGTGCGGATCGCGACCGAGAAGACGGCGCGCCCGAGACCCCCGTCCGGTGCCGGCCAGGCATGGCCGATCGCGCCGGTGTACGCCCCGCGCGGACCGTCCTCGAGGTCGCGGAGGAGTTCCATGGTGCGGACCTTCGGGGCGCCGGTGATCGAACCGCACGGAAAGGTCGCGCGCAGCAGGGCGCCGAGGGTCGCGTCGTCGGGCAGATCGGCCTCGACGGTCGAGGTGAGCTGCAGCACCGAGCGGTAGCGCTCCACCTCGAACAGCGCCGGCACCCGCACCCCGCCGGGCCGGGCCACGCGGCCGAGGTCGTTGCGCAACAGATCGACGATCATCACGTTCTCGGCGCGGCTCTTGGCGTCGGCCCGGAGCCAGGCCGCGCGCCGGTCGTCGTCGGAGGCGTCCGCGCCGCGGGCCACGGTGCCCTTCATCGGCCGGGTCGTGACGCGCAGGCCGTCGCGGGTGCGTGCGACCCGCAGGAACAGCTCCGGCGAGACGGAGGCGATCCGCACCTCGCCGTCGTCGAGCAGCGCCCCGAACGCCGTCGGCTGGGCGGCGGAGAGGGTCCGGTAGGTGGCCCGTACGTCGGGCGCGGGGAAGGTCAGCCGCGTCGTCAGGTTCGCCTGGTAGCTCTCGCCGGCCCGGAGCGCCTCCTGTACCCGCGCCACCGCCGTGCGCCAGCGTTCCGCGTCCCACGCCCAGGCGAGGTCGCTCGGGTCCGGCGCCCCGGCCGCGGTGGCCGCCGCGCCGACCGGCAGCGGCCGGTCGCCGTGCGCGATCCGCTCGACCCGCTCCGGCCGGTACACCCCGAACCAGCCGTCGGCGTACGGCGCCGTCGGCGCGCCGGCCACGCCGACCAGCGCGTACCCCGCCTCGTAGTTCAGTCGGCCGGCGACCGCGAAGCCGGCCGCCAGCTCCCGATCGAGCGCGTCGAACAGCGGTCCCGGATCGGCGCCGGCCGGCAGGCGGTGCACCCGGACCGGATCCCGGAACCGCAGCGTCTCGGCCGCACCGTCGCGCGGGTGCGGCCTGCGGGCGTGCAGGATCACGTCGCCGCAGCGGAGGTCGTCGATCCAGGCGTCGACCGTCGCGGAGGGGTCCGAAGGGCGTCGTTCGGGCGCCGGTCCGAGCGGGGCGTCGTGCGGCACGGCGGCATGCTACCGGACGGGGCGCGTCACCTCCGCGCGGCGTCCGACCCCACCCGCTCCGACCCCTCGACCGCCCGCACCGTCGTCCCCTCCAGGACCAGGTCGACCGACGCCCACGCCACCGCGGGATCGGCGCCGAAGAGGGCGTCGTCGGGGTCGGCCACGTTCACGAGCCGGTAGCGACCGTCCGGAACGCCGGTCAGGACCAGGTCCTGCTCGAGCAGCTCGGCGACGTACAGGTCGCCCCAGCCGGGGGAGATCCCCTGCACCGACTGGTCGCAGGCGAAGTACCACGGATCATCGCGGGCGGCCAGCTCTTCGTCGACCATCAGGTTGTCCATCAGGCAGAACCCGATCTTGTCGTTCTCGGCGACGAGGGCGACCGGTTCGTCCGCCTCCAGGCTCCACAACTCGTAGCGCGCGAACGAGGCCAGGTGCAGGTGGCCGTGCCGATGCTCGTAGTTCAGGACCCCCACTTCGCCCAGGTCGTGCCGGCCGCCGTCGGCGTCGTGCACGACCTGGCGGGCGACGAAGGAGTCGGTCTCCGGACGGTCCGCGGTGCGGCCGGCGGTGCGATCGGGGAGCGCGTCGTCCGGTCCGTGCCCGTGTTCGGCGTCGCCCTCCGCCGCGCCCGCCGCCGCACCCTGCGGGGCCCCGCCACCCCCGTCGCCGGCGTCGCCCTCCGGCGCCGGTCCGTGCACCTCGATCGGACCTTCGCCGGCGTTCCAGATCACGGTGGCGAACTTCAGGCGCAGCGCCCCGCCCGCGGCGTCGTCGCCCACCAGGTGCAGGTCGGAGGGCGGCAGGACGCGCAGGTCGGGGATCAACGCGTTCGGCGGCAGGTCGGCCACCGCGACCGGCTCCTGGGCGGTCGCCGCGGCGAGGGCGCAGGCGGCGACGGCCGCGAGGGCCCCGCGGAACGGGCGTCGGAACGCGCGACGGCGACGAACGGTCATGCGCGACCGTACCGCGCGTCTCGGCCACGAACGTGCGCCGTCCCCACGATCCGGACGGCGCACGACGGTCCCGTGGGGACGCGATCGGTCAGGTGGTGGGGCTGGGCGTACCGCCCCCTTCGCCTCGCTGGCGGCCGAACAGGCCCTTCGGCGCGCCCAGGCGGGGGAGCACCCAGTAGTCGAGGCCGTAGTAGCCGGCGACGCGCCAGGCGAGCACCAGCCAGGTGGCGAGGATGAACATCACCGGGTTGGTCGAGAGCGTGCCGGCCAGCAGGAAGGCGACGTTCATGGCGCCTCCCAGGAAGGCCGAGAGGCCGACCAGGAACCCGAGGATCAGCGCGATGCCGACCAGCACCTCGCCCCACGCCACCAGCCAGCTCATCAGGGTCGCGTTGGGGAGGAACAGGTTCTCGATCATCCAGGCGTACCAGCCGGTGACGCTGGGCGATTCGCCTTCGGCGCGGCCGAGGGCGCCCTGCAGGTAGCCGGTGACGGCGGCCCCGGCGTTCTCGCCGGTCCAGGCCGGGCTGGTCACCTTGCCCCAGCCGGCGGTGAGCCACATCCAGCCGAGGTAGATCCGGATGATCGCCCAGACGGGGGCCATCGCCTTGGAGGCGAAGAGGAACTCGCTGACGCGGGGTTCGGGATACGGGAGCGTGCGGGCCATGATGGACCTCCTTCACGCGGCATCATGACGTACGCACGTCGCCACACGAAGGGATAAAGGTCACGAGGACGAACGTCCTGGACGGTACCTGCGCCGAACCTCCGGGAGTGCGCGGCGTGCGCGTCAGTCGGGCGCGCCGAGCCGCGCCTCGAGCAGCGCCCGCACCCGCTTCGGGTCGGCGCGCCCGTCGGTGGCCCGCATCGCGCGTCCCACGAAGAACCCGATCAGGCCCACCTTCCCGCCCCGGTAGGCGGCGACCTCGTCGGGGTGCTCGTCCAGCACGGTACGCACGGCTCGGTCGAGGGCGTCCGCGTCGTCGAGCTTGGCGAGGCCGCGCTCCTGGACGAGCGCGTCGGGGTCGCCGCCGTGCGCGACCAGCTCGGCGAGCAGCTCCTTGGCGACCGGACCGCTGATCGTGTCCGCCTCGACCCGGGCGACCAGCGCCGCGAGCGCCTCCGGTTCCAGGCGGGCCTCCTCGAGCGGGAGGCCGTCCAGGGCGCGCGGCAGTTCGTTCACGATCCAGCCGGCCAGGCCGGCCGGAGTGGCGCGGCCAACCGCATGGGCCGCGTCGAACAGAGCGGCGGCCGGCGGGTCGGGAGCGATGCGGGCGGCGTCGCTTCGGGGCACGCCCTCCTGTTCCCACCGCTGGACCGTGGCGACCTGATCGTCGTCGAGACCGGCGAGCGGGTCGGGCGCGTCGCCGGGTCGGCCGGCCGGGGAGCGGCCGGCGCCGACCGGCCGCGGCGACGCG
>SLSQ01000111.1 GCA_007130355.1 Trueperaceae bacterium | reverse complement strand
CGTCGCGTCCGCGACCGCCTCGGGGCCGACCGGGGGGCGCGGGACCGCGGTCCGAGCGCACCGACGCCGTGAGCGGCGGCGCGGCGCGGCGCGGCGCGGTCCGCGTCGGTCCGGTCGACCGTGCCTTCCGGTTCGGAATCCGACGGCTGGTGCGTGGCCGACTGCGCGGCGTCTGGGCGCGTGGAGGACCGTCCGGCCTCTGGGAGCCGGCCGACGACGCGCCGCAGGTCGGCGGGTTCGTGTGGGCGGCGAACCATCACGGTTGGTGGGACGGGTTCGTCGCGGCGGTGCCGATGTGGGAGCGGGCGCGGCCGCTCCAGGTCCTGGTCGAGCCGAACAGCCTGGCGCGCTTCTCGGTCCTGCGCCGCCTCGGCGGCGTGCCCGCGAACCGGGTCCGGGACGCGGTGCGCACCCTCCGGGCCGGTGCCGCGGTGGTGGTCTTCCCGGAGGGGGAGCTGCGGCCCGCCGGGCCGCTCGGTCCGGTCCGTCCCGGCGCCGACTGGCTCGTGCGCGCCTCCGGCAGGCCCGCCTGGGCGGTCGCGACGCGCGTGGTCCTGCGCGGCCATCAGCAGCCGGAGGCGTACCTCGACTTCGAGCCGGTCGCGGACCGATCGGTCGGCGACGTGCTGCGCGGCCGGCTCGACGCGCTCGACGCCGAGCTGGCCGCCTCCGACCCGCGGAGTCCGCTGCCCGGCTTCCGCGAGGTGGTGCGCGGCGCCCGGAGTTGGGACGAGCGACTCGCTGCCGTGCGCGGTCGGGAACCTGCGTGATGTTCGGCGGGCCGGTCGACACGGCGTTCGGCGTCGCCCTCCTCGCCATCGGCGGGTTCCTCGGCGTCAAGACGGTCGGCATCCTCGTGAACCTGGTCCTGATGCCGCGCCTGCGCGTGGCGCCGCGCGCCGGCGACCGCCCCACCACCGCCCTGCTGGTCCCGGTCCGCGACGAGGCGGAGACCCTCCCGACCACGCTGCCCCGGCTGCTCGCGCAGGACGTCGACGAACTCATCGTGCTCGACGACGGGAGCAGCGACGGCAGCGCCGACCTGGCGCGGTCCCTGGCCGGCCACGACCCGCGCGTGCGGGTGCTCGACGGACGTCCCCTTCCGGACGGCTGGACGGGCAAGAACTGGGCGTGCCATCAGGCGAGCGAGGCGACCGACGCGGAGCTGCTCGTGTTCACCGACGCCGACGTCCGCTGGTCGCCCGGCGCGCTCGAGGCGGTGGCGACCGAGATGGAGCGGCAACGGGCCGACGCCTTCTCGGTGTTCCCCCGCCAACGCACCGGTTCGCTGCTCGAACGGACCCTGCTTCCGCTGATCGACGACGTCCTCCTCGCCTTCCTCCCCTTCCCCCTGCTGCGCCTGCCGGTCCCGGCCGCCGCGGCCGCGAACGGTCAGGTGCTGGCCTTCCGCCGGGACGCCTACCTCCGCCTGGACGGGCACCGCGGCGTACGGGGCGAGATCGTCGAGGACCTCCGCCTGGGGCAGCGGGTGCGACGGGCCGGCATGCGGCTGGGCCTGTCGCTGGGGGCCGACGCGATCGAGGTCCGCATGTACCGCAGCGACGACGCGCTCGTCCAGGGACTCGCCAAGAGCCTGCTCGCCGCGCACGGCGGATCGCGACCGCTGCTGCTGGCCGGCGCCGTCTGGCACGGTCTGGTCTATACCGCGCCGGTCGTGCTGCTGCCGCTCGCCCTGCTCGGAACGGTGCCGCACGGACTCTGGTGGGCGGCACCGATCGCGCTCGCCGCCTGCGAGCGCTGGCTCGTCAACGCGATCACCGGGCGCGGCGCGCCGTACGAGGCGCTGCTCATGCCGCTCGCCCCGCTCGCCGCCGTCCCCGTCTACCGCCTGGCGACGGCGCCCACGCGCAGCTGGAAAGGACGGACCTACCGAACGTGACCGCGTCGCCCCGACCCCCCGGACGCCCACCCGAACGCCCACCCCGTCGCGCCCGCCTGCGCGACCTCCCGCCCCTGCCCGAACCGGCGGCGCAGCCGGTCGCCGGCCACCTCGGCCGCTGGGGCCGCGAGCCGCTGGCGCTGCTGCGCGAGGGCGCGACGCTGGGGGATCCGTTCCTGCTGCGGCTCTGGCGACCCGCCGTGGTCGGCGCGTCGCCCGCCTGGAACCGCCTGGTGCTCGGCGACCTGGACACCTTCCGCAGCCGCGGCAGCCTCAGCGCCCTGAGCCCGTACCTGAACGGCGGGGTGGTGATGACCGATCCGCCCGACCACGCGCCGCGGCGGGCCGAGCTGAACCCGACCTTCCACGCCAAGGCGCTCGAGGCGCTGCGCGCCGACCTCGAGGCGGTGGTCGCGGACCGCGTCCCGACCGGCCGCTTCGACGCCCTCGACTGGTCGCTCGACACGGTGCCGGCGATGCTGAACCGCGCCTTCTTCGCCGACCGCTACCCGGAACGGGAGCTGCACGCCTTCTTCGCGCCCCTCCACCGACCGCTCCCGGGGCCGCTGCTGCCGCGCCCGCTCGCGTTCCGACGCGTGCACGCCCGCCTCGCGGCGCTGGTCGCCGATCCGCCCGAGGGGTCGCTGATCGCCCACCTCGCCGGCCTCGAGAACGTGGTCGAGGAGGTCCGCGTGTCGCTGGCGGCGGCGTTCGACACGACCGCCCACACCCTCGCCTGGGCGCTCTGGTACCTGGCGGAGCAGGAGGGGGAGCTGGACGCGCCACGGATCCGGCGCCTGATCCAGGAGACGCAGCGGTTGTACCCGGCCGGATGGCTGGGCAGTCGCGTCGCGTCACGCCCGTTCACGTTCGAGGATCGGACCTTCCCGGCGGGCCTGCTGATCTTCTACAGTCCGTACCTGACGCACCGGCGCGCCGACCTGTGGCCCGAGCCGGAACGGTTCGTGCCCGACCGGTTCGACGCGAAACCGCCGCCGTGGGGGTACGTTCCGTTCAGCGCCGGCGCGCGGATCTGCCTCGGGATGCACCTGGCGAAGCTGATGATGGAGGTCGCCCTGACGCCGTTCGCGGACGGTGGCACCCGGATCGTCGAAGGCGATCCGGAGCCGCGCACCGGCCTGACGCTGTCGCCGCGGGGTCCGTTGACGCTGCTGCGTCCCTGACGCCTCCGTCGGCGGCACGGGGTACGGTGCGCTCGTCGTACCGAATCGGCGCCCGACGCCGTCGTACCGTTCCGCCCCGGAGGTCCTCGTGCCCGCTCGCGCCCGCCCCGATCGTCCGCCTCCCGCGGCTCCCGAGGCGCCCACCCGCACCACCGCCAAGGCCGCCCGCCTCGCCACGCTGACCGAGAAGCTGGCGCTCCGGCCGCACGGCGTCGCCGAACTCGCCGCCGAGTTCGGCGTCACGCGCCGCACGATCGAGCGCGACCTGATCGACCTGCGCGCGATGGGGCACGCGCTCCACGAGCAGGGGCACCGCTACGCGCTGCCCGACCGCGCCTCGGCCCTGAACGAGGTCGAAGCGCTGGCGGTGCACAGCGCCGTCCGCCTCGCGACCCACACCGGCGTCGGCGAACGGCACTACCGGCGCGCGCTCGAGAAGTTGGTGCGGCAGCTGCCCGGCCCCGCCCGACGGCCGCTCACGCGCGCGGTCGAGGCGCTCGAGCCGGCCCCGGACGACCGCATCCTGGACCTGACCGCCCAGGCCTGGTTCCAGGGCCGGGTGCTGCGCTGCCGCTACCGCTCGGCCCGCAGCGGACGCGCCCGCTGGGTCGAGCTCGAGATCCGCTTCTACGAGCTGAACCGCCGCAACCTGGAGCCGTACGTCGTCGCCTACGAACGGACCCGCGACCGGGAGGTGCGGATCTTCAAGTTGGCGCGCATGGAGCGGGCCCGGCTCCTGACCGATCGCTACGAGATCCCGGACGACTTCGATCCGCTCGAGCACCTGCGCGGCGCCTGGGGGATCGTGATCGGCGAGCCGGTCACGGTCCGTATCCGAGCCGCGGCGGAGGTCGCCTTCTGGTTCCGCGAACGGCGGTCCCAGGGCCCCGACCTCCGCATCGTGGAGGAGGAGCCGGACGGCGCGCTCCAGATCGACGTGCACGGGCACCTGGACACCGACGGCGATCCCCACGAGCTGCTCTCGTTCCTGCTCGGGTGGGGGCCGCAGGTCGAGGTGCTCGGCCCCCCGCCGGTGCGCGCGCGGGTGGCGCAGGAGCTTCGGGCGGCGGCGGCGCGGTACGACGCGGGCTGACCCGTGGGCCGGTCGGATCCGCACGGAGAACGGACCGACCCCGCCCGACGCGTCGCTTCCCGTCGCATCGGGCCCCTACCCTCGGACGCGACGCTCCCCGCGGGCCCGAGCCCGTACGCGGCCGGCCACCCCCTGCCCGGCCGCGCCCCCCGCTCGGCATCCTCCTCCGGAACCGCCCGCGGGGTCGCGTCGATGCGGTACCGTGCGCCCAGAACAGGGTTCGCGCCGGGCGGCACGACCGCTCGGCGCCGTCGTTTCCCCGCTCGCCCCAAAGGGATGCCCATGCGCGCCGTCCGCAAGCTCGCTCCTGGCGTCGGCCACGTCGACGTCGTCACCGTGCCCGATCCGGAACCCGGATCCGGTCAGGTCGTGCTCGACGTCGCCGCCGCCGGCATCTGCGGGACCGACCTGCACATCGTCGACGACGAGTTCCCCACGATCCCGCCCGTCACCCTGGGGCACGAGGTGGCCGGCACGATCGCCGCGCTCGGTCCGGACGTCGACGGTTGGGGCATCGGCGACCGGGTCACCACCGAGACGTACTTCCACGTCTGCGGCCACTGCCTCCACTGCCGTCGCGGCCGCCCGAACCTGTGCCCGGAACGACGGTCGATCGGCTCGAAGCAGGACGGCGCCTTCGCCCGCTACCTGGCGACCCCCGCACGCAACCTGCACCGCCTGCCGGACGGACTCCCCACCTGGGCCGGCGCCCTCGCCGAACCGCTCGCCTGCGTCGTGCACGGAGTGAACGACACCGCCGGCGTACGCGCCGGCGACGACGTGATCGTGTCGGGCCCGGGCCCGATCGGGCTGTTGGCGCTGCAGGTGGCGGTGGCGAACGGTGCTCGCACGGTCGTAACCGGCACCGACTCCGACGCGGACCGCCTGCTGGCGGCGGGCGAGCTCGGGGCGCACGCGACGGTCAACGTGCAGTCCGACCCGGACCCCGACGGCGCGATCCGCGACGCGCTCGACGGCGGCGCCGACGTCGCCATCGAGTGCTCCGGCGCGGCGCCCGCGCTGCCGACGCTGCTTCACACCGTACGGCCCGGCGGGCGCTTCGCTCAGGTGGGCCTCTTCGGGAAACCGGTGCCCATCGATCAGGACGTCCTCTGCCTCAAGGAGCTGACCGTGACCGGCACGAACGCCACCGTCCCGACCGCCTGGCCGCGTGCGCTCCGCTTGCTCGAACGGGGCGCGATCGACGTCGAGCGCATGGTGACGCACCGCTTCGACGTGGACGACTGGGAGGAAGCGTTGGCGACGGCCCGTTCGGGACGGGGCATCAAGGTCGCGTTGGTGCCGGCGCCATGAAGGACGAACCGAGCGGCGATCCGAAGTCCGCTCCCGACGCGTCGGGAGCGGCCGAAGCCTCTCCGCGACGCAGCAGCCGGATGGTGTCCGGCTCGCCGATCTACGACGGTTGGTTCATCGTCCTCGCCGGCACCCTCACGGCGATGCTCACGAACCCGGGCCGGACCTGACGGCGTCGCGGTGTTCCTCGACCACGTCATCGCCGACCTGGGCCTGAACCGGTCCGGCCTGCCGATGAGGTCGCGCACCGGCATGTCCGCGTCGCTGCAGGGGAACGTGTTCGCCTTCAACTACGGGCGGCGGTGCTTCGGCGCCATCGAGAGCAAGGTGCAGGCGACGCGGGGGCCGGTGCTCGAGTCCCCGGCTCGGACCGGAGCCTCCACCGCGGGCCGCCCCTGCGGACCGTCCCGGCCACCTGGTGCCGCGACGCCCGACCGGGCAGGGAGTCGTACACTCGTCGCAGGACGGAGGTCCCGACCGCAGCAATGATCCAGAATCCGTGCGCCACGTCGACCGACCGCGTCGCCCGCGGTCCCGGGACCCGGGCGACGCGCCGGGGGACCGGTCGGTGACCGACCGCGCCTCAGCCGCCCGAACCGATCACCGCCACGGCCTCGATCTCGACCAGGATGTCGATCGCGAGTTCGCCTCCGAACGTCGTGCGGGCCGGCTTCGGGTCGGGAAAGAACTCGGCGTACGCCTCGTTCATCGCGGCGAAGTCGCGCTTCACCTGCGGAAGCACCACCAGGGTCTTCACCACGTCCGCGCGCGTCGCGCCGGCCGCACGGAGCTGCGCCTCGAGGTTCTCGAGCACCTGCCGCGTCTGGGCCTTCACGTCGTCGCCGACGATGCGGCCGTCCGGTCCGGTCGGTACCTGACCGGACACGTACACGGTGTCGCCCACCTTCAGGGCGGGCGTCAGGGGGGCGGCGGCTTCGCCGAACGGTTCCTTGCGTCGGTCGGACATCGGTCACGCTCCTCTCGTCGAGCGCCTCCCAGCCTGCCACGTCGACGCAACCTCGGAAGGAGGCTCGCCCCATGAGCCCCGCCCACGTTCGCCGCACGCCCGCCCAGGCCCTCGCCCTCCTCCTCGACGCCCCGGTCGTACCGGTCCACGCCGACGACGATCCGGAGCGGCTGATCCGCCTCGTCGCCGCCTGCTCCGCCGGCGGCGTCCGCGCGTTCGAGGCGACCGACCGGCTGCCCGGCGCGTTCGACGCCTTCGTACAGCTGCGCGCGCACGTCGACCGGCGCCTGCCGGAGACGATGCTCGGCGTCGGCAGCGTCGCCTCGGTCGACGACGCCGTCGCCTACGTCCGGGCGGGCGCGGAGTTCGTCGTCACCCCGTTCACCGATCCCGACCTGATCTCCTGGTGCCGCGGCGCCGACGTCCTGGCGATCCCCGGCGCGATGACGCCGAGCGAAGTCCGGACCGCCCGGCGCGCCGGCGCGCCGCTCGTGAAACTGTTCCCGGCCGGCACCGTCGGACCGGCGCACCTGCGGCACCTGCGCGGTCCCGACCGCACCACCCGCTTCATGCCCACCGGAGGACTCGCCGCCGACGAGGCGACCCTCCGGGCGTGGGCCGAAGCGGGCGCCTCGTGCGTCGGTCTCGGCGGCGGACTCCTCGGCGACGGGGCCGACGACGAGGCGTCGGCCGACGCGCTGCGCGACCGCTGCGCCGCGGCGCTACGCACCGTGCTCGCGGCGCGCCCCGACGAGGTGGCGAGGCCGGCGTGAGCTCCGGAGGCTCAGGCGGCCGTCCGGTCGTCGTCACGGTCGGCGAGGGCCTGCTCCGCCTCACGCCCCCCGACGCGTCGCCGCTGCCGGGCGCCACTTCCCTGCGGGTGCACGTCGGCGGCGCCGAGGCGAACGTCGCGGCCGGCCTGTCCACCCTCGGCGTGCCCGCCCGCTGGTTCTCCCGCGTCGCGCTCGGACCGACCGGCGAGGCGCTTCTGCGGCCGTTGGCGGCGCTCGGCGTCGACGTCGGCTCGGTGCTGCGCGCCCCCGGCCGCACCGGCCTCTACTTCGTCGAGGACGGAGCCGGCGTACGCCCCACCCGCGTCACCTACGATCGCGCCGGCTCGACCTTCGCCGGGCTCGCGCCCGAGCACCTGACCGACCCCGTCCTCGACCGCATCTTCGAACGAGCCGGCTGGCTGCACCTCACCGGCATCGACCTCGCGGTCGCGGACGCGCCGCTCGCGGCGCTCGAGCGGCTCTGGAGCGCGGCGGGACGCCGCGCCGTGCGGCGGAGCTTCGACGTGAACGTGCGGACCACGCTGCCCGAGGCGGACCGGCTCGGGCAGCGTGCCGCCGCGTACCTCGGCAGCGCCGACCTGGTGTTCGTCGCCGAGCGCGACGTGCACGCCCTCGCGCTTCCGCACGCGCGCTCGGGCGCCTCGGAGGCGAACCCGGATGCGCTCCTCGAGCGCCTGGCGACGGCCGGCCCGGACGCGACCTGGGTCCTGACCCGCGGCGTGCACGGCGCCGCGGCGCGCGCTCCGGACGGCGCCTTCGCCGCACGGCCCTCCCTTCCCGCGTCCGGGCCCGGACGCATCGGTCGCGGCGACGCCTTCGCGGCCGGCTTCCTCTCCGTGTGGTCCGACCGGTCCGAGATCGACGCCGGACCCGACGACCGACTCGCGCGCGCCCTCGCCTACGGCGTCGCGGCCGCGAGCTTCAAGGCGTCGTCGCCGGGCGACCTGCCCGACCTGGACCCCGTCCACGTGGCCAGCCTCGCCGACGGCGCGGCGGCCACGCTCGAACGCTGAACCGTCCGCACGCGGCGGGGCGCCGGTCCCGTTCCGGCCCGCACCGGCCGCTCAGCCGTCGTACGCCACCCGGAACCCGAGGTGGCCGAGTCCGTCGTCCTCGTTCCCCGACGTCCGGGCGGCGACGCGGTAGCGGTTGCAGTAGCTGGCGTGGCAGAGGTGCGACCCGCCCTTCATGACGCGGGCGTCGCCGACGTCCGGTCCGGTCGGGTCGGTGGTCGGTCGCGGGTCGTGGTCGACCCCGAACCGGTCGGCGCACCACTCCCAGACGTTGCCGACCACGTTGTGAAGGCCGAAGCCGTTCGCTTCGAAGGCGTCGACCGGCGCGGTGCCGGACCACCCGTCCTCGGCGTCGTCTCGGACCGGAAACTCCCCTTGCCACACGTTGCAGCGGTGCTCGCCCGCCGGCTCCAGTGCGTCGCCCCAGGGGAAGGTCCGCTGCTCCGGCCCGCCGCGGGCGGCGCGCTCCCACTGTGCCTCGGTCGGCAACCGTCCGCCCGCCCAGGCGGCGAAGGCGGCGGCGTCGCGCCAGCTCACGTGCACGACCGGGTGGTCCCAGCGACCGTCCAGGCCGCTGGCCCCGCCGAACGGGCGACGCCAGTCGGCGTCGTACGCCTGTCGCCACCACGGCGCCGCGGGCGGCGAAGCGCCGACCCGCGCGTCCGGGTCGACGTACAGGTGGAACACGTACGACCAGCCGTACCGTTCCGCGTCGGTGACGTGGCCGGTCGCCCGCACGAAGTCCGCGAAGCGCAGGTTGGTGACCGCGCAGGCGTCGATCGCGAAGCCGGTGAGGCGCACCCGCCGCACCGGGCCTTCGCCGTCCTGCGGGAAGGTCGG
>SLSQ01000186.1 GCA_007130355.1 Trueperaceae bacterium | reverse complement strand
TCATCGGGCACGTCGTAACGGGTCCGGGTCCCGTCGTCGGCGTCGGTGCCGACCACGCGCAAACCCGCGTCGCTGGCGCCGGTGTAGTACGCCGCGGCCGAGTTCGCGTCGGTCGTCATCCAGGCGGTCGGTCGCCAGGCGCAGGTCGCGATCCGGTCGAGCACCGGACCCGGGTCCCGGTCCTCGCCCAGGCTCCAGCCGTCCGCCCGATAGGTCAGCAGGCGCGGGTGCGGCGTCCAGTTCCAGATCACCGTCACGAACGCCACCGAGCCGCGGTCGTTCGGTTCGGTCGCCACGATCGCGAGCGGCCGGACGGCGTCCGCGCCGGCCGCCAGCGCCGCGCCCGCCTCGAGGATCAGGGTCTCGATCTCGGTGCCGCCGGACGGGGTCCGGGGCGTCACGCCGTACGGTTCCTGCAGCGTCCGCAGCAGCTCGCCCCACGCCTCCGCCGTGAGCCGCTCCTCGTCCCAACCGGCCGGGAGGCGGCCGCGCCGGTCCAACCAGGCGGCGTTCGCGTCGGTCCAGGCGGCCCCCGACCGCGTGGCGGGGTACGCCGGCTCGAGCCGCTCGGTCGCGGCCCGCACGATCGCCGTCGCCGCGCGGGCGGGCGACGCCGCCCCCGAAGCGGCCCGCGTCAACGCCGGTGCGCACGGGTGCGCCTGCGCGCTTCCCTGCCCGAGGCCGGCGAGCGTCGCGACGCCGAGCAGCGCGACGCCGGCCAGGCGCCGTAGGCCCCGCACGCTCCACCGCCCTGCCCCCGGGGCGCGCACGCCCGGCCGCGTCGTCCTCACGTTCTCCCTGCTCGCGGTGCCCACGTTCCGAACGCTAGCAGGTCGCCGCCCAGAGCGCGGTCAAGCCGTCGCGCAACGACCTCTCGGGCCTCCACCCCAGCCCACGGAGCGCCGTGACGTCCGCCACGGAGCGGCGGATGTCGCCGGCCCGCGGCGGTCCGTGGGTGCGCTCCAGCTCGCGCCCGGCGACCGATTCGAGCAGGTCGACGACCTCCAGCAGCGACGCTTCACGCCCGGTGCCCACGTTGAAGGTGCCGCCCACGGCGTCCGGCTGCCGGGCCAGGGTCGTGAGCGCCGCGACGACGTCGGCGACGTACACGAAGTCGCGCGTCTGGCCGCCGTCGCCGTGCACCGTGAACGGCCGGCCGTCGTGCAGGGCACGCGTGACGATCGACAGGACCCCGGAGTAGGGCGAGGAGGGATCCTGACGCGGGCCGTACACGTTGAAGAAGCGGGCGCACACCGCCGGCAGCCCCTCCGTGCGGGCCAGCAGCTCCAGGTAGCGCTCGACCGTCGCCTTCTCGAGCCCGTACGGCGCGTCCGGCCGGCCCGGATCGGACTCGCGCGTCGGCACGCGCACCTCGCTGCCGTAGGTGGCGGCGGAGGAGGCGAACACGAACCGTTTCAGGCCGGGCAGCGACCGCGCCGCCCACGTCGCCAGGCGCACGCTGCCCTCGGTGTTCACCGACAGGGTCGCGACCGGGTCCTCGATCGAGCGGGCCACGCTGGCGATGGCGGCCAGGTGGTGGACCTCCTCGAACGCGTGCGCCTCGGCCAGCTCCGCCAGGAGGGCGGCGTCGCGCACGTCGCCGCGCACCACCCGCAGGCCGGGGTGGTCCGGCAGGTTCTCGGCGTGGCCGGTCGAGAAGTCGTCGAGCACCACCACCGTGCGGCCGTCGGCGAGGAGGGCGTCGACCAGGTGCGAACCGATGAAGCCCGCCCCGCCGGTCACGAGGACCTCAGCCATCGAGCGTCGTCCTGCGTGGCGGGCGGACAGCGGAGCCGGATCGGATCATGGCGGCGACTGTAGCAGCCGCCGTCGCGGACGTCGTTCGAAGGCGTCACCGCCCGCTCGGCCCGGACGGCGCGCGGCAGGTGCGTCCGTCACGGCGCCCCTGCGGGGGCCGCGGTAGCGTGCGGCCAGCAGCCGAAGGAGCGTGCACCGTGACGAGGCCGAACACCGACCCACCCCCCGGATCCCCGGGCGTCGTCGGGCTGGACGACGTGGTGCGCGTCCTCCGCCGTGGCGCGGTCTTCGCGCTCCTGCTGGCGTTCGTGGCGGCCGGCACGGCGTACTACCTGGCCAGCGTCGCGCCGCCGGTGTACGAGGCTCAGGTCGGCGTGATCGCGTCGCAACCGGGGGGCGCCTTCGGCGGTCTCGCCGTGGTGTCGCCGCCCAGCGTCGACCCGAGCGTCTACCACGCCGCCCTCACGCAGGGGGACGTGGTCGCGAACGCCCTGACGCGCCTTCGCGGCGAGCGGCCGAGCGACGCGCAGGTGCGCGCCTTCCTGCGAACGATGCGCATCCGCGTCGACGACGCGCAACGCTCCGGCACCGTGTGGATCTCGGTCCGGGACGGCGACCCCGCCTTCGCGGCCGACGCGGTGAACCGGATCGCCGAGGAGCTCGTCGCCTGGGACCGAGCGCGCGCCCGCAGCGCGCTCGACCGCAGCGTCGCCGCGCTCGAAGCTTCGGTCGCCGAGCTCGACGCCGAGGCGGCCGCCGCCACCGCCGCCGGCGACGCGGGCCGTGCGGCGCTGCTCACGGCCACCCGCGACCAGCGCGCTCAGGAGCTGGCCGCCGCCGAAGGGATCCGGTCGCAGGCGCTGGTCGTGGGCCTGCTCGAGCCGCTCCGGACCGTCACGCCACCGCAGCTACCGGTCGGTCCCCGCGGGCTGTTCGACACCGTCGTGGCGTTCGTGGTGGGGCTCGTGCTCGGGTACGGCCTGCAGATCGCGCGCTGGGCCCTTCGCAAGCGGATCGGCGGCCGCGACGACGTGGCCGCCGTGACCGACCTGCCGGTCCTGGCCGAATTCGCGCGCCGGTCGCGGCGGGCGCCCCGGACCGCGCCGGAGGCGGCCGGGTTCCTGCACGCCCACGTCGCTCTGGCTACGCGCGACGAGGAGGTGCGGGTCCTGCTCGTGACCAGCGCCACCACGCCGGGCGAGAAGGACGACGTCGGCATGGCGCTGGCCGAACGGTTCGCCCGCAGCGGCGCGCGCACCCTGCTCGTCGACGCCGACCTGCGCCATGCGACCACCACCGGCTGGCTCGACCTGGCCCCGAACGGGACCCCCTCGTTCGAGCGCTACCTCGACGATCCGGCGGCGACGTTCGCGCCGATCCAAGTGATGGTGGGCCGTCAGGTGGCGTACGACTTCGTTCCCGGCCGCATCGCCGACGGCTACCCGGTCGACCTGCTGAACGAGGGGCTCTCCGACCGGCTGGCGTCGTGGCGGGCCCGGTACGACGTGATCGTCCTCGACGCGGCGCCGCTGCTCCCGCACGCCGACACGCTCACGCTCGCCGCGTCGTGCACCGGTCTCCTCCTCTGCGCGCGCGCCGGCAGGACCGACCGCAGCGACCTGGCCGCGGCCGTCCAGCAGCTGGAGCGCACGCGCCTGAACGTCCTCGGCGTGGTGCTCACCGGCACCCCGCCGAACCGCGCCCGCGACGCGCGCCGCCACGTCGAACCGGCGACGCCCGACGGCACGGCGGGCGCGGCCTCCGGACCGTGGGCGCGACCGCGCCCGCTCCCGGCGTCGGGACGTGCCGCACGCGCCGTCGGCCGGCGTCACCCCGGCCCCTGAACCCGGCCCCGACCCCCCCGCCGCGGCGCATGTACGGATGCGCCGGGAGGGTCCCGCGGACGGCGCTATCGTGCCTCATGTGCGGCATCGCTGGACTCTACGCTCCACACGGTCGACGCCCCCCGCGCGAGCTGCTGCTCGCGATGGCCGGTGAACTCGAACACCGCGGACCGGACGGCGTGGGGCTGTACCGGGACGAGCGCTTCGGCATGGTCAACACGCGCCTGGCGATCGTCGACCTGACCGGCGGCGACCAACCGATCGGGAACGAGGACGGCCGCTACTGGGCGATGCAGAACGGCGAGATCTTCAACTACCCGGAACTCACCCGCGAGCTCACGGCGCTCGGCCACCGCTTCCGTACCCGTTCCGACACCGAGGTCCTGGTCCACGCCTACGAACAGTGGGGCGAAGCGTTCCTGGAGCGCCTGAACGGCGAGTTCGCGATCGCGATCTGGGACCGCCGGACGCGCGAACTGTTCCTGGCCCGCGACCGGTTCGGGATCCGACCGCTGTTCCTCGCCGACCTCGGCGGCGACGTCGCCTTCGCCTCCGAACCGGCGGCGCTGCTGCGGCACCCGTCGGCCGAACGGCGCCTGGACCCGTTCGCGCTGGTCGAGACGTTCACCCTCTGGTCGGTCCTGCCCGACCGCTCGGCGTTCCCCGGCATCCACGAACTGCCCGCCGGCCACCACCTGCGTATCGGCCCGGACGGCCGCGGCCCCGCCGTGCGCTGGTGGGACCTGGCCTTCGCCCCGCGCGAAGGGACCCGCACCGAACGGCCCGAGGCGCTGGCCGAGGAACTGCGCGTCCTGCTCGACGACGCCACCCGGATCCGGCTGCGGGCCGACGTGCCGGTCGGCGCCTACCTGTCCGGCGGGCTCGACTCGTCGATCACCTCGCTCCTGGCCCGCCGGCACGTGCCGCAGGAGTTGCGCGCCTTCGGCGTCGGCTTCGAGGACCCACGGTTCGACGAGAGCCGCTTCCAGGACCGCATGGCCCGAGCGCTCGGGGTCGACCTGACCCGCATTACCGTCTCCGGCGGCGACGTCGCCGCGTCGTTCCCCGAAGTGGTGCGGCGGGCCGCGACGCCGCTGCTGCGGACGGCGCCCGCGCCCCTGCTGCGCCTCTCGGCCGCCGTGCGCGACACCGGCATGAAGGTGGTCCTGACCGGCGAAGGGGCCGACGAGCTGTTCGGCGGCTACGGCATCTTCCAGGAGACGATGGTGCGCCGCTTCTGGGCGCGCGATCCGGAGTCGACGCTGCGTCCCCGGCTGCTCGGCCGCATCTACCCCTACCTGGCGCACGACCTGGCGAAGGGCGGCGGCTTCATGGCCGAGTTCTTCAAGGCCGGACTCGAGGACGTGGACGATCCGCTCTACGGCCTGCGTCCGCGCATGGCCACCACCCGCCGCAACCTGCGCTTCCTGTCGGCCGACGCCCGCGCCGCGGCGGCCGAGGTGGGCGATCCGGCCGAACGCCTGATCGCGCGGCTGCCCGCACGGTTCGCCGAGTTCGGACCGCTCGGGCAGGCGCAGTACCTCGAGATCGCCACGTTCATGAGCGGCTACCTGCTGCACGGTCAGGGCGACCGGATGCTCATGGCGCACGGGGTGGAGGGCCGCTTCCCGTTCCTCGACGTGCGCGTCGCCGAGTTCGCGGCCGCGCTGCCGGAACGGATGCGCCTGCGCGACATGGAGGAGAAGCGGTTGCTCCGAACCGCCTTCGCCGACCTGCTGCCGCCCGAAATCGCGAAGCGGCCCAAGCGTCCGTACCGGGCGCCGATCGTCCGCTCGTTCTTCGGTCCCGATGCGCCCGACTACGTGCGCGAGACGCTCGCTCCGGAGCGGGTCGCGGAAAGCGGCCTGTTCGACCCGGACGCGGTGCGCCGGCTGGTCGCCAAGGGCGAACGGTACGTCGACGCCGGCCTCGGCGAAGGGGACGAGATGGGCCTGGTCGGCGTGCTCTCGACCCTGCTGCTGCACGAATCGATGGTCCGCCGACCGGAGCGGGCCGCCCCCGCCGTGCCCACCCGCGACGTCGTCGGGGACGGAACGGTCCGCCGCGAACGTGCGGACGCCGTCCTCCCGCCGGCGAGCGCCTAGAGGAGGCTCGACATGACCTCACGCTGCCCCCGCCTCCTGCACGAATCGCTGCTCCTCGCCGCCGAACGGCGTCCCGACCGCACGGCGGTGATCACCGCCGACGAACGGATCGACTACCGCGACCTGCACGACCGGGCCCTGCGCCTGGCGCGCGGCTTGCACGCGCGCGGCGTGCGGCGCGGCGACCGGGTCGCGATCCTGCTCGAGAACTCGGTGGCGACCGTCGTCTCCGTCTACGGCACGCTCCTGGCCGGCGCGGCGTTCGTGGTCGTCCACCCGCAGACCAAGGCGGACAAGCTCGCCTACCTTCTGAACGACGCCGAAGCGGCGGCGCTGATCGCGGACGGACACCTGGCCCAGGTCGTGGCCGACGCGACGGTCGACGTGCCGTCGCTCCGCACGGTGCTGCTCCGGGGCGAAACGCGCACG
Organism: Trueperaceae bacterium; assembly: GCA_007130355.1. Taxonomy (GTDB): domain Bacteria; phylum Deinococcota; class Deinococci; order Deinococcales; family Trueperaceae; genus SLSQ01. The sequence continues at coordinate 3,023 of SLSQ01000186.1, read as the reverse complement.
CCGGTGCCCGAGGCCCGGCCCCTCGACCGGTTCCTGGACGAGCACCCGCCCGAGCCGGTCGCCAGCGGCGTGCTGCCGATCGACCTGGCGGCGCTGATCTATACCTCGGGCAGCACCGGCCGCCCCAAGGGCGTGATGCTGTCGCACCAGAACATGGTCTTCACGCAGGGCAGCCTGGTCGAGTACCTGCGCCTCGGCGCCGACGACCGGATCCTGAACGTGCTGCCGCTCGCCTTCGACTACGGCCTCTACCAGATGATCATGGCGGTGCATCTCGGCGCCACCCTGGTGCTCGAGAGCTCGTTCGCCTTCCCCGCCCGCGTGGTCCAGCGGGTCCAGGAGGAGCGGGTCACCGTCTTCCCCGGCGTGCCGACCGTGTTCGCGACGCTGGTGTCGATGCATCGCCAGGCGCCGCTGTCGATGCCGTCGGTCCGTCGCTTCACGAACACCGCCGCCCACCTGCCCGACGACCACGTGCCGGTGCTGCAGACGATGAGCCCGGGCGCCCTGGTCTTCAAGATGTACGGCCTGACCGAGTGCAAACGCGTCGCCTACCTGGAACCGGAACGGGTCCTCGACAAGCCGTCGTCGGTCGGCCGGGCGATCCCCGGGACCGAAGCGTTCGTACTGGACGACGACCTTCAGCCGGTGCCGCCCGGGCGCGCCGGCACCCTCTGGGTGCGCGGTCCGCACGTGATGATGGGGTACTGGAAGCTGCCCGACGCGACCGACCACATGCTCAAGCCGGGACGCTATCCGGGCGAACGGATGCTGTGCACGCACGACCTGTTCCGCACCGACGACGACGGGTTCCTCTACTTCCTGGGGCGCACCGACGACATCATCAAGAGCCGCGGCGAGAAGGTCGCGCCGGTCGAGGTCGAGAACGCCCTGGCCACCATCCCCGGCGTCAAGGAGGTCGCGGTGGTAGGCGTCCCGGACGACCTGCTAGGCGAAGCGGTCCGAGCCTACGTGGTGCTGGACCGCGGCCACGAGATGAACGAACGCACCTTCCGCCGCGAAGCCATGGCCCGCCTGGAGAACTTCCAGGTGCCGCGGGACGTGGTGTTCCTGACCGACCTGCCCAAGACCGACAGCGGCAAGGTCCGCAAGAAGAGCCTGCTGCAGCCCCCACCGCTGGCGGAACCCTGGAGGTCCCCATGAGCGACACCGAACGGAAGGTCCGTGACTTCCTGCGCGAGAACTTCATCCTGGGCGACGAAGCGCTGGACGGGGACGCCTCCCTCACGCGCAGCGGCGTGCTCGATTCGATGGGCGTGCTCGAACTGATCATGTTCGTCGAGTCCGACCTGGGCGTGCGCGTGCCCGACGAGGACACGCTGCCCGAGAACTTCGACTCGGTCGACCGGATCGTGGCGTACCTGGACGGTCGGACGGCCGCCTCCCATGCCGGCTGAGGCCCGCATCGACGCGAGCGTCCTGGAGCTGCGCGATCCGGAGGCCACGATTCGGACGATCGCCGACGGCCTGGTGCGCACCGTGCGACGGTTCCGGCGGCGCGGCGCGGTGCTCGGCCTCTCCGGCGGGATCGACAGCAGCGTCGTCGCCGCGCTGGCGGCCCGGGCGTTCGGACCGGAGCGGGTGCTGGGCGTGCTGATGCCCGAGACCGACTCGGACCCGGACACCCTGCGCCTGTCGCGGCTGGCGGCCGACGCCTTCGGCATCGAGACGGTCCTCGAGGAGGTCGCGCCGGCCCTGACCGCGCTCGGCTGCTACCGCCGTCGCGACGACGCCATCCGCAAGGTGCTCCCCGACTACGGCGACGGCTGGACCTCCAAGATCGTGCTGCCGAGCGTCATCGACAGCGAAGCGTTCCGGCTGTTCTCGGTCGTGGCCCGGGACCCGGACGGCACCGAGCACCGCGCCCGCCTGACCCCCGAGGCGTACCTCGAGGTGGTCGCCGCCACCAGCTTCAAGCAGCGCACCCGCAAGATGGTCGAGTACCACCACGCCGACCGACTGGTGTACGCGGTGCTGGGCACGCCCAACCGGCTCGAGTACGACCAGGGGTTCTTCGTGAAGGGCGGCGACGGCGCCGCCGACGTCAAGCCGATCGCCCACCTGTACAAGACGCAGGTGTACGCCCTGGCCGAAGCGCTCGGCGTGCCGGAGGAGATCCGCGCCCGCCCCCCGACGACCGACACCTACTCGATGCCGCAGAGCCAGGAGGAGTTCTACTTCGCGCTGCCGTACGCGGCGATGGACCTCTGCCTCTACGCCGTCGACCACGGCCTGCCCGCGACCGCCGTCACGAAGGCGCTCGACCTGACGCCGCAACAGGCGACGCGCGTGTTCGACGACATCGCCGCGAAGCGGCGGGTGGCGCGCTACCTGCACGCCTCGCCGGTCCTCCTGGGCACGGTCGGGGCCGAGTCGCGCTTCGACGCGGCCTGAGGTCGTGGCCCGGTGCGCGTTCGCCCGTTCGAGGCCGCCGACCTGCCCCAGATCGCTGCGCTCTGGCGCTACTGGTTCCACGACAAGGTCCTGGAGCCCGATCCGGACCTGACCGCCCTCGCCGGGCGCATCTTCGTAGGCCGCCCCGGCCACGACCCGGAGGTGCCGTCGTGGGTCGCCGAAGACGACGACGGGCGCGTGGTCGGTTTCCTCGGGGTCACCGCCACACCGGTCCGGGTCGACGGCGAGATCCGCACCCTCGCGGGCGTCTTCCCCTCCGTCGTCGCCCCCGACGCGCCGACGATGATCGCCACGACCCTGCTGCGCCGGCACCTGGCCGGACCGCAGGTCCTCACGGTCAGCGACGGCGGGCACGTCAAGTTCGAACCGATCTGGGAGCGCCTCGGCGGCGGCATCGCCCCGACCGCGTCGCTGCGCTGGGTCAAGACGTTCCGGCCGTTCCGCTGGGGGGCCGGCATGACGTTCGAGGCGCGCGCCGCCGGACGGGCCGCCCGCCCGCTCTGGTCGCCGCTCGCGACGGTCGCCGACGCCGTGGCGCGGCGCCTCCGGCCCTCCTGGTTCCGGCCGCCCGCACGCCCCGGCGACCG
>SLSQ01000096.1 GCA_007130355.1 Trueperaceae bacterium | reverse complement strand
TCCCTCCGGAACTTCCTGCAGCAGCAGCGCGTCACGCCGCTGCGCGGCCGCATCCTGGCCGCCGACGGCACGGTCCTGGCCGACAACCGGGTCGCGTACGACCTCATGTACTGGGGCGGCGCGATCGACGGCTGGACGCGGCTGCAGCGCCTCCTCGACCTCGAGGGCGATCCGCGCCCGCCCGATCCGGACGAACCGTCGCAGGTCCGCGAGGGGTCCGTCGTCGCCTGGAACATCCCCGACGCTCTGGTGCCCGCGGTCGAGGAGCGGGTCGCCGGACAGCCGAACCTGTACCTGCGCGAGCGGTTCGAGCGGATCTACCCGACGAACCTGGCGGCGCAGGCGATCGGCTACACCACCCTCGCCGATCCCGTCCGTCACGAGGGTCGGCACGTCGACGAGCCGGTCGGCGTCTCCGGCCTGGAAGGGGGGCTCGACGACGCCCTGTTCGGGATCCCCGGGCTGGAGCTCGTCGAGGTCGACCACCGTGGAGTCCAGGTCCGGCGCGAGGAGCTCGAGCCGGCGCTGCCCGGCGTCGACGTGATCACGACCCTCGATCCCCACGTCCAACGTTCGGCCGAGGACGCTCTGGCGGGCGCCGTCGCGTACGTGAACGCGAACCGCCGTCAGAACGGCCGGCCGGAGGTCGCGGGCACCCCCGGAGCCCTGCTGGCGATGGACCTCGCGACCGGCGACGTCCTCGCCATGGCGTCGCACCCGAACTTCGACCAGAACGTGTTCACGCGCCGGCCGAGCGATCCGGACGCGGTGCAGGCGATCCTCGGCGACGCCGAACGGCTGCCGCTGCAGAACCGGGCGATCGAGGCGTTCCCCCCCGCCTCCACGCTCAAGCTGCTCACCTCGTACACGTTGCTCGAGGAGGGGTACGTGGCGCCGGCCACCCGCTACGCCTGCAGCGCCAGCGTCACCTTCGGCGGGATCACCTGGCGCAACTGGGCCACCTTCAACCGGGGCGACTACACGGCCGCCCAGGCGATCGCGGACAGCTGCAACACCTACTACTGGCGCGCCGCCATGGCCACGCCCGAGTTCGGGGAGGGTTGGGGACCGTTCATGGAGGCGTGGCACCGCGACGGGCTCCGCTTCGGGTTCGGCGCGTCGGTCGGCGTGGGGCTCCCCGGCGAGCGCAGCGGTCGTCTGCCCGATCCGGCCTGGACGCGCGAGGAGCGCGACACGCCGTGGTACCCCGGCTACACCCTCAACAGCGTCATCGGACAGGGCGACGTGCTGGCCACGCCGCTGCAGATCCTTCGCTTCGTGGGCACGCTGGCCCGGAACGGCGCGTCGGTCGAGCCGCGCCTGATCCGCTCGGTCGGCGAGGAGGAGGTCGAGGTCGCCCGCGACCGCGTCGACGGCCGCTTCTGGTCGACCCTGCACGACGGCATGCGGCGCATGGTGACCGACTTCGGAAGCAGCCAGGTGATCGGTCCCGCCGCCGGCTTCCCGCTCGAGGTGGCGGGGAAGACCGGGACGGCCGAGAACGCGCGCGGCGAGGGCAACGAGCACGCTTGGTTCATGGCCTACGCGCCGGCCAGCGACCCCGAGATCGCCGTGGTAGTGTTCCTCGAGCACGCCGGGTCCAGCACGGCCACCGCCGTTCCCGTCGTGCGCGACTTTCTGGCTTCGACCTACCGACTCGACACGGGGGACTGAACGCATGCGTACGCGCGGCATCCGCGGCGGCATCCTGCTGAGCATCGAACCGGACGACGACGCGGACGGCGTGCGTGCCGCGCTGTCCGAGCACCGCTCCCTGCTCGAGGGCAAGGTCGCGCTCGAGATCGGAGTCCGGATGCCGATCGAGACGCTCGAGGTCGTGCGCGAGGCGGTCGAGGACGCCGGCGGCGAGCTGACCGACCTGCGGCCCCCGACGCGGCTCGCGCAGGCGAAGGGCGAGACGGTGATCCTCGCCAAGACGGTCCGCTCCGGCGCCCGGGTCGAATCGTCCGGCTCGGTCGTGATCCTCGGCGACGTCAACGCCGGCGCCGAACTGGTCGCCGCCGACGACATCATCGTGATCGGTACCCTGCGCGGGCTCGCGCACGCCGGAGCGCACGGGAACATGAACGCCGTCATCTGGGCGCACGCGATCCGGAGCCCGCAGCTGCGGATCGGATCGGCGCTGGCCCAGTCGCAGAGCGAGGGCCCGGACGAGGAGCTGCGCGGTCCGGAGGTGGCTCACCTCCGGGACGGCCAGATCGTGCTTCGCCCCTGGGGCGTCTGAGGAACGGAACCGCGAGCGTGCCGTCGACCGGTCGGCGGGCGCCCCGCTCGGGGCTCCGGGGCGGGTCCGCCGCGGCTCAGGGCCGTGGCGGTCGGCCCTCGCGCCAGCCGCCGTGCGGCCCGCCGGCCCAGTGCACCTCGCCGTCCGGCGCCACGAGGAGCCGCTCGGCGACCGCTTCGAGCGGGATCCGGTAGGCGAAGCGGGTCCGCAGGATCCACAGCTCGAGTTCCCGGGCCAGGCCGCGCACGTCGCGCGCCCGTGCGAGCGCGCGCGTGCGACGCGCGTAGGCGAGCGCCCGGTTCACGGCGAGGTCGAACAGCTCCTCCCGTTCCGTGCGGCCCGCGTCGTCGGCGGGTGGCGGGCGGCCGGCGGTCACACCGCGCGCGGCCGGGCCTCGTAGCCGGCGCGCCGGAGCGCTTCGACCGCCCGTTCGAGGGTCTCCGGATCCTCGAACGCCAGCCGCACCGCGCCGCCCGCCTCGCGGATCGAGAGCACCTCGATCTCCTTGATGTTCACGTTCGCTTCGCCGCAGGCGGCGGTGATCCGCGCCAGCTGGCCGGGGGCGTCCGGCACGGCGAGGACCACCTCGGGACGCGGCGGCAGCAGGCTGCGGCGCACGATCGGGATCCCGTCGCGGGTGCGCTTGGCGCGCGTCGCGTCGTCGAGGAGCGCCTCGGGATCGTCCAGGTGCGCCTCGAGCCGGCGCAGCGCGGCGCGGTAGCCGCCGAGCGCTTCGCGGACCGCGGCGGCGTTGCCCCGCACCATGTCGCGGCTCATCACCGGCGAGCCGGAGGCGACCCGGGTCAGGTCGCGGAAGCCGCCCGCCGCGAGCAGCATCATCAGGTCGCGGTCGCCGTCCTCGGCGGCCAGGTGCGTCAGCGCCAGCGCCGCCAGGTACGGCAGGTGCGACACGGTGGCGACCAGCCGGTCGTGGCGTTCGGGGTCGGTCTCGATCGGTCGGGCGCCGAGGTGCTCCACGAAGCGGCGGACCCGCGCCAGCGCGTCCGGATCGGTGCCCTCGCTCGGGGTGAGGACCCAGACCGCGTTCTCGAGGAGCGCGGCGTCGGCGTTGCGGACCCCCGCCCGATCGGAGCCCGCCATCGGATGTCCGCCGACGAAGCGCAGATCGGCCAGGGCCCGCACGATGTCGGACTTGACCGAACCGACGTCGGTCACGATCGCGTCCGGCCGCAGGTGGGGCGCGACCCGCCGGGCCAGCGGCACCAGCGTCGCCGCCGGCGTCGCCAGCACCACCAGGTCGGCCGCACCGAGCCAGTCGCCGACCTCGAGCCGCGCCTCGTCGATCACGCCGTGGAAGCGGGCCACCTCGAGCGCTTCGGAGTCGTCGTCGAGGCCGATCACGCGGTCGGCCAGGAACCGTTGCCGCGCCCCCAGCGCCACCGACCCGCCGATCAGGCCGACGCCGACCACCACGACGGTGCCGAAGAGGGAGGCGGGCCGCACTCAGGCCCCCGGTCGCAGTAGGTGGTCGAGGCACGGCCGGTAGTCGAGGCCCGCCCCGAAGTCGCGGGCCAGGTCGGCCACCGTGACCTGCGCCAACGCCTCGAGAACGGCGTCGCGCACCCGTTCCCAGATCGCGCCGCGCGCGTGGCAGCGGTCCTCGACCTCGCACGGGCGGTACCAGTTCCGGCTCACGCACGAGAGCGGCGCCACCGGGCCGTCGACCGCGCGCATCACCTCGCGCAGGTCGACGTCCTCGGGCGTCCGCGCCAACGCGTAGCCGCCGCCCGCCCCCTTCTTCGAGGTCAGCACGCCGGAAGCGGCCAGGGCGGCCAGGACGCGCGCCAGGTAGGGACGGGGCACGCCGGTCGCTTCGGCGATCGCGTCGCTGCCGACCCAACCGGAGCCGTGCCGGTGGCCGAGGTAGCCGAGCGCCTGGAAGGCGTACACGTCGGTGGCCGAAAGTCTCATGCGGGCCAGTGTAGCCCGGCGTCCGAACCGCGCCCGAAGCGGAGGCGCGGGCCGGCGGCTTGGGCGCCCCGTGCGATACTGCCGGCCGGAAAGGTCGTGACGCCATGCCAGGAATCGCCGTGATCGGAGCGCAGTGGGGGGACGAAGGGAAGGGCAAGGTGGTGGACGCCCTCGCCCACGACGCCGACCGGGTCGTCCGCTTCTCGGGAGGAGCCAACGCCGGCCACACCGTGGTGGTGGGCGAGGAGACGTTCAAGCTGCACCATCTGCCGTGCGGGGTGCTGCACGACCGTCCGACCTCGGTCCTCGGCGCCGGCATGGTGATCGATCCGTGGACGTTCCTGAGCGAGCTCGACGCCTTCGCCGAACGTCGCGACCCCGGCACCGTCCGGATCGCGTCCGAAGCGCACCTGGTGCTGCCGCACCACAAGCGCAACGACGAGGGCGGCGGCTTCGTGGGCACCACCGGCCGCGGCATCGGGCCGGCGTACAGCGACAAGGCGCGCCGGCTGGGCCTGCGGGCCGGCGACCTGGCGGACGAGGACCGGCTCCGGGAGCGGCTCGAGCGGCTGCTGGCCGGCAAGCCGAACAGCACCGCCCGTGTCGGCTGGACCGACGTGTCGGTGGCGATGGAGGCGCTCGAGGAGGTCCGGGCGCGGATCGCGCCGTTCGTCGGCGACGCCGGCGCCGAGGTGCGCGCCGCACTGGCCGCGGGCGAGCGGGTGCTGTTCGAGGGGGGCCAGGGGACGATGCTCGACCTCGGCTACGGCACCTACCCGTACGTGACCAGCAGCCACCCGACCGTCGGGGGGATCCTGACCGGCGCCGGGGTGTCGCACAAGGCGCTCGACACCTCGATCGGGGTGGTCAAGGCGTTCGCGACCCGGGTCGGCCACGGACCGTTCCCGACCGAGATCGACGACCCCGCGCTCGCCACCCGTCTGCGCGGCACCGGTTCGAACCCGTGGGACGAGTACGGCACCACCACCGGCCGGGCGCGGCGGGTCGGCTGGCTCGACCTGGCGCAGCTCCGGTACGCCTGCGAGATCAACGGCTTCGACGGCCTGGTGGTGACGAAGCTCGACGTGCTGTCCGGCATGGACCGCCTCAAGGTGTGCGTCGCCTACGACGCCTCGGGCGCGCCGGTCTGGACCGAGCTGCCCGGCTGGGGCGATCTGCACGGCCTCGGGACGCGCGCGGCGCTTCCGAGCGCCGTGACCGACTACCTCGACCTGATCGAGGAGGTCGCCGGCGTGCCGGTGACGATGTTCTCGACCAGCCCCGACCGGGCCGACACCTACGGCGAGGTGCGCTGGGACCGCGCCTGACCCGGCCGCAGGCCGCTCCGGGCCGGTGCGGGCCGGCGGTTCAGCCGCCGGTCGGTTCGTCGGCCAGGCGCGGGTCGGGCATGGTCAGGTAGACGAGCACGAGCCCGAAGCTGGCGAACATCCGGAAGGCGGCGTCCTGCCCGTTCCAGGTGTCCGACTGCCACATCAGGAACCACTCGCCGCCCACCGTCAGGAACGCCACCATCCAGAGCAGCTGCCCGAGCGTGAGGCCGACGACCGCCATGTTCTTGGCGAGCTGGAACTCGGCCCGGGTGCCGTTCCGGGCGGCGAAGAGCCGGAGCGCGCCGAAGGTGCAGAGCAGCGCCGCGAGCGTCTCCCAGGCGATGATCCCGAAGTAGAACGCCTCCTGGAGCATCGGGTCGTCGACCGCACGCCACTCCTGCCCGCCGAAGGTGTCCTCCATCGAGAGGACGCCGCGCACGAACGCTTCGTTCGACGGGTAGTCGACCAGGTTGTTGAATACGGCCAGGGCGTAGAAGAGGGCGGCCGAAGCCACCAGCAGAACCTTCGAAACGCGTACCGCCACGGGGCGTCTCCCTTCGCACCCGGACCCGACCGTGGTCGGACCGGCCAAGCGTCGTCGCTCCTCCGATTTCGAACGCTCGCAGCGTAGCAGGTCGCGTCGCCACCGGCACGGCGTCGTACCGTGCGGCATGTCGCACCGCCCCCGCCCGCGCGCCCGACGCCGCACCGCCGCGGCCCTCCTCGCCGCCGCCCTGCTCCTGAGCGGCGCGGGCGTCCTCGTCGTCGCCTGGGTCTACGCCGAACGGATCCTGGTGCCCGCCCCGTACGCCCTGATGCCCGAGTTCGAACTCGGGCCGGTCGCGCCCCGGGACCTCGGCGGCTTCGGCGTCACGTTGCCCCTGCCCGAGGGGTCCGACCCGCCGCAGTTCGCGCGCACCGACCAGGACGGCGTCTACGGCCTGCTGTGGGAGGGCGGTTCGGGCCGGCTCGGCCGGTCCGCCGCGCACGGCGCGGACGCGGTACGGCGGGTGGTGACCGACGTGGCGGGGGCGCCGCCGACGGAGGGGGCGCCCGCCCGGATCGACGTGACCGTGTTCCGCCCCGATCCGTCGGCGGTCGGCGTTCCGTTCGAGGAGGTCCGCATCGAGGGGCCGATCGGCCCGCTCGCGGCCTGGTGGACGGAGGGCGATCCGGAGCGGGCGGTGGTCCTCCTGCACGGCCGCCGCCGCGCCGACCGGACCGAGACCCTGCGGATCCTGCCGACCGCGCACCGGACCGGCGCCTCGCTGCTGGTGCCCGCCTACCGGAACCACGCCGGCGCTCCGGCCAGTCCGGACGGGTACTACCACTACGGTGCCTCGGAGGCGGACGACGCGCTCGCCGCCGTGCGCTGGCTGCACGAGCGCGGCGTGCGCGAGGTCACGCTGGTGGGCCTGTCGCTGGGCGCGAGCGTCGCCCTCGGGGCGCTCGAGGCGTGGCCCGAACCGGGACCGACGGTGTCCGGCCTGGTGTTCGAAGCGCCGCTGGTCGCGCCGCGCCCGGTGTTCGCGGCGGCGGCGCACGAGATGGGGCTGCCGTTCGCCGACCCGCTCGCGCACCTCGCCACCTGGGTGGCGGGACGCCGTGCGGGGGTGGACTTCGGTGCCTTGGACCGCCGGCGCACCGCCGCCACGGTCGACGTTCCGACGCTGGTCTTCGCCGGGACCGCCGACCGGACGGTGCCGATCGAGGTCGTCGACGACTTCACGGCCGCGCTCCCCGACGTGCGGGTCCGGCGCATGCCGGGGGTCCGGCACATGGAGGGCTGGAACGCCGACCCGGCCGCCTACGAGGGGACGGTGACGGCGTTCTTCGAGGAGCTCGGCTGGGCCGGCGGGGACGCCCCGGCCCCCTGAACGGCGCCGGCGGCCGGGGCGTCCCCGATCAGCCGCGCTGCGCGATCGGCGCGAACGCCTTGCCGGTCTCGCCCTCGTACACCAACCGCGGGCGCATCAGGCGGTTGTCAGCGTACTGCTCGAACAGGTGCGCCATCCAGCCCGCCACCCGCGCGATCGCGAAGATCGGCGTGTACGTCTCCTTCTCGAAGCCGAGCATCCGGTAGACCGAGGCGCTGAAGAAGTCGACGTTCGGCGCGACCTGCTTGCCGCGCGCCCCCATCTCCCGCTCCATCACGCGCTCCATCTCGAGGCTCATCTCGAACCACTTCGAGTCGCCCGACTCCTCGGCCAGCTTGCGGCTGACGTCCTTGAGGATCGTCGCGCGCGGGTCCATGACGCGGTAGACGCGGTGGCCGAAGCCCATGACGCGCCCCTTCTCGGAGGCGAGGGTGTCCAGAACGTACTTCTCGACCGCCTCGACCGAGCCGATCTCCTCGAGCGCCTGCATCACGGCGGCGTTCGCGCCGCCGTGGAGCGGGCCCTTGAGCGATCCGACAGCGGCGGTGATCGCGCTGTAGGCGTCGGTCAGGGTGCTGGCGGTGGCGCGGCCGACGAAGGTGCTGGCGTTGCTGCCGTGCTCGGCGTGGAGCACCAGGGCGACGTCCATCACGCGCACCGCGGCGTCCGTCGGCGTCTCGCCGTTCACCATCCGCAGCAGGTTCGAGGCGACGCTCGCGTCCGGATCGGGCTCGACCGGGGCGCCACCCGCCTGGATCCGCTGGTGCGCCGCGACCAGCGCGGGCACCCGCCCGAGCAAGCTGAGCCCGATGCGACGTACGTTCGATTCGTCGACGCCGTCCGGGTCGTCGTCGAAGGCGGAGAGCATGCTCACGCCGGTCCGGAGGGCGTGCATCGGGTGCGTGCCCTTCGGCAGGCCGGCGAGCATGTCGAGGACCGGTTCCGGCAGGTCGAACGCGATCGTCCGCCGCAAGGCGTCGAGTTCGCTCCGGGTCGGCAGTTCGCCGAACCATAGGAGGTGGACGACCTCCTCGAAGCTCGCCAGGTCGGCCAGCTCGGTGATGTCGTAGCCTCGGTAGATCAACCGGCCGGCTTCGCCGTCGATCGAGCAGATTCGGCTCGTGTCGACGTTGACGCCGTTCAGACCGCGGTGAATCGTGTCCATGCGTTCGCCTCCGTGGGTTCGGGACGCGTCCGGGCTCGGCGCCCGGGCGCGGGAGTAGGGTGGACGGTACGGAGCGTCCGGCTCGCGGTGCCGGAAGGAGCCCACGGTCCGGACGGACCGGGGGCGGATGCGCCGCGTCTCGGCCGCCACTCTACCGGACGGGTGCGCAGGTCCGCCGTTCAGGTCGGTCGGGGGCCGTCGGGCTCACGGTCCGTGGCCCCCGGGACGGCGCGCTCCCGGTCGAGCCAGAGCAGCACCCCCGCCACGATCAGCGCGACCGCGAGGCGGGCGTCCTGCAGCCAACCGGCGGTCACCAGGGCGGCCAGGGCGCCGAACAGGGCGAGCGCCACGCCGACCCGCCAGATCCGCTTCTCGGGGTCCGGTTCGAAGCGGTCGATCGCCATCAGCGCCACGCCGAGCGCCACGAAGAAGCCGCCACGGAGCCCCGCCCCGCCGAGCGCGAGTCCGCCCGCCACGCCGAGCAGCACGCAGCCGACCACCATCAGCCCGCGGATCCGTTGGCGCGCGTACGCCGCCAGGAAGCCGGCGCCCGCGAGCCCGGTCCAGAGCCAGCCGGCACCGGCGACCAGCCGGTCGGCGGCGAGCAGGACGCCGGCGAAGATCAGCCCCCAGGCGAGCAGGGT
>SLSQ01000208.1 GCA_007130355.1 Trueperaceae bacterium | reverse complement strand
TTGCGGGCGTCCTGCAGCACGCCGGCCATGTCGAGCGCCTTGCTCGTGCCGATCACCACGCAATCCTCGGCGTTCTCGGCGACCATCACCGGAATGCCGGTGACCTTGGTGAGGAACAGGTCCAGATTGTGCAGCAGCGAGCCGCCGCCGGTCATCACGATCCCGCGGTCGATCACGTCGCTGACCAGCTCCGGCGGCGCCTGCTCGAGCACCTTGCGCAGCGCGCTCGCGATCCGCTCGAGCGACTTCTCGAGCGCTTCGGCGACGTCGTCGGTCGTGACGGTCACGGTCTTCGGCATGCCGTCGATCAGGTCGCGGCCGCGCACCTCGATCGCGAGCGACTCCTCGTCCGGCTCGGTGATCGCGGCGCCCACCTGGCGCTTGATCTCCTCGGCGGTCCGGTCGCCGATCAACAGGTTGTGGCGGTCCTTGACCCACTGCATGATGTCGCGGTCGAAGTGGTTGCCGGCGATGCGCAGACTCTCGGCCACCACGATCCCGCCCAGGCTGATCACCGCCAGGTCGGTCGTGCCGCCCCCGATGTCGATCACCATCGACCCGATCGGCTCGGCGATGTCGATGCCCGCCCCGATCGCGCCGGCGACCGGCTCCTCGATCAGCAGCGCCTTGCGGGCTCCGATCTCGTGCACCGCCTGCAGCACGGCCCGCCGTTCGACGTCGGTGATGCCGGCGGGGATGCAGACCATGATCGTCGGCCGCAGGAAGCGGCTGGGACCGGTCAGGATCTTGCCGACGAACGCCTTGAGCATCCGCTCGGTCAGCGTGTAGTCGGCGATCACGCCGTCGGCCATCGGCCGCACCGCGGTGATCGCCCCCGGCGTGCGGCCCAGCATCGCGTACGCCTCGGCGCCCACCGCTTTGACCTCCATGGTGTCCTTCACGACCGCGATCACGGCCGGCTCGCGGAGCACGACGCCCCGGCCCTTCACGTGGATCCGGACGTTGGTGGTGCCGAGGTCGACGCCGATCATGGCCGCCACGCTACCAGAACGCGGGGCCCGGCAGCGCCCCGACCGACGCACGCGCGGACCCGTGGTACCACGGGTCCATGAAGGCGATCGCCCACGACACCGGAACGCTCGTGTGGACCGACGTGCCCGACCCCGAGCCGCAGGAGGGCGAGGCGCTCGTCCGTGTCCGGGCCGCTGGCGTGAACCGCGCCGACCTGGTGCAGCGGGCCGGAGGCTACCCGCCGCCCGACGGCGCGTCCCCGGTCCTCGGACTCGAGATGGCCGGCGAGGTGCTCGAGGCGCCGGCCGGCAGCGGCTGGCGGGCGGGCGACCGCGTCTGCGCGCTGCTGCCCGGCGGCGGCTACGCCGAGCGGGTGGTCGTCGCCACCGGGCTGCTCCTACCGGTTCCGGAGGGGCTGAGCTTCGAAGAGGCCGCCTCGCTCCCCGAAGCGCACCTCACCGCCTACCTGAACCTGTTCGAGGAGGCCGCGGTCCGCGCGGGCGAGCGGGCGCTGGTCCACGGCGGGGCGAGCGGGGTCGGTACCGCAGCCGTGCAGCAGCTCCGCGAAGCGGAGGTCCGGGTGGCCACCACCTCGAGCGCCCGCAAGGTCGCCCGCTGCCGCGAGCTGGGCGCCGATCCCGCGCTCGACCGGAGCGACCGCACCTGGCCGGAACGGTTGCAGCGCGCCTGGGGCGGGGTCGACGTGATCCTCGACATGGTCGGTCGCGCCGTCGCCGACGCCGGATTCGAACTGCTCGCGACGGACGGCCGGCTGGTCTGGATCGCGGCGCTCTCCGGCCGCACCGTCCGGGTCGACGTCCCCACCATGATGCGCAAGCGGCTCACCCTCAAGGGATCGACCCTCCGCAGCCGTCCGGTGGTCGAGAAGGTGGCGTTGACCCGAGCGTTCCGCGACCGCTTCTTCGGGCACCTGTGCGACGGCCGGATCGTTCCGGTGCTCGACCGGGTCGTCGAGATCCCCCGCGCGGAGGAGGCGCACGACGCCCTGCGCCGCAACCTCACCGTCGGCAAGGTCGTGCTGCGCGTCCCGTGAGCGATCCGCCCGGCGAAGCGCCGCTCGAGACGCCCGAGACGCCCGAACCGCTCGCGGCACGGGCCGGCGGCCCGCACGCCACCGGCGAGCGCGCCGCCCCGTTCACCCGCCTCGCCGACGTGTACGACGCGATCATGTCCGACGTTCCGTACGACGACTGGATCGACTTCCTGCTGCGCGAGGCGACCGCCCGCGGCTTCCGGGGCGGACCGACGCTCGACCTCGCCTGCGGCACCGGCGGCGCGACCCGGCCGATGCGGGACCGAGGCTTCGAGGTCGACGGCGTCGACGGCTCCGAGGCGATGCTCGCCGTGGCCCGCGCCAAGCTGCCGGAGGTCCGCTTCCGCCGCGGCGACCTCCGGACCTTCCGGACCGGACGGCGCTACGCGCTGATCTTCTCGGTCTTCGATTCGCTCAACAACATGCTCGACCCGGCCGACTTCGTGCGTGCCGTGCGGAGGGCCCGGGCGCACCTGCTGCCGGGCGGCCTGTTCGTCTTCGACGCGAACACCCGCCGAGGGCTCGCCGAGCTGTGGGAACAGGGGGTGGCGGAAGGGGCCACTCCCGAGGTGCGCTACCGCTGGGTGCACCGTTACGACCCGGCCCGGGAGCTGGCCACGGTCGAGGCGACCTGCCACGACCGGCACGGACGGTTCACCGAGGTGCACCACGAGCGGCCGTACGATCCGGAGGTGCTGCGGCGGCTGCTGCGGCGGGCCGGCTTCGAAGCGGTCGACGTGATCGTGTTCCCGGACGGCGAGGACGCGACGGAGGAGGAACCGCGGGTGTGGACGTTCGCCCGCGGCTGACCGTCGCCGGGTGCGGCGTCACGACGGCGTGCCGCTGTCGGACCCGCTGGCGAGGGGCGGTTCAGGTCCGGTCGGGGTCGTCGTCGGCCCGGACGCCGGGCCGGTCGATGCCCGCCGCCTCGCGCGCGACGCGGGCGATGGCGCTCACGTCCTCGTCGCCGTACCCGCGTCGGATCAGGCCGGTCTCGAGTTGTTCGACCCAGGCCGCCAGCGGAAGCGGGACCCCCGCTTCGCGGGCGGCGTCGAGCGCGATGCCGAGGTCCTTGCGGTGCAGGCGCGCGCGGAAGCCGAGCGGGTAGCGGCCCTTCAGCATGTTCGGGCCCCGGTGCACCAGGCCCCACGATCCGGCCGCGCCGCCCGAGATCGCCTCGAGCGCCGCTTCGGCGTCGATGCCGGAGGCCATCGCCAAGGCGAGCCCCTCGGCGACGGAGGCGTACGTGCCCGCGATGATCACCTGGTTCACCGCCTTGCACAGCTGACCGGCTCCGACCTCGCCGACGCGGGTGACGCTCGATCCCATCGCTTCGAGCAGCGGACGCACCCGGGCGAGCGTCTCCGGGTCGGCGCCGACCATGAACGACAGGGTGCCGCGCTGGGCGCCCTCGCTTCCGCCCGAGCACGGCGCGTCGACGAAGTCGAGGTCGCGGGCGCGGAGCTCGGCGGCGAGGTCGCGGGCGGCGGCCGGGGCGATCGTCGACATGTCGAGCACCACGCCGCCCGGCGCCAGGCCCTCCGCCAGCCCGTCCGGACCGAGCACCACCTGCCGCACGTCGGGGGCGTCGTTCACGATCGTGCAGGCGACCTCGGCGCCGGCGGCGGCCTCGCGCGGCGTGGCCGCCCGTTGCGCCCCGGCGGCGGCCAGCGGCTCCTCCTTGGCGCGGGTGCGGTTGTGGACGGTCACCTCGAAGCCCGCTCCGAGCAGCCGGCGCACCATCGGCGCCCCCATCGTTCCCAGTCCTACGAAGGCGATCTTCATGCGGTTCCTTCCTGCGTCGGCGTGGCGCCGACGGCGGTCTCGGCCCAGATCGGTTCGAGGCGCGCGAGCGCACGCCTCGCGACCGCCCGCACGTGCCCGTGGATCAGGGCGCGCCGCGGCTGCGGCGGGTAGCGGTCCGGGTCGTCGAGCGCCGCCGCGGGCGGCGTCGTGCCGTCCGGTTCGGTCCAGCGCTCGCGCCAGGCGTCGGGCACGCGCTCCGGCGTGTCGCGGCCGATCAGCGCCGCCCACGCCTGCGCCCACGCCCGGGCCGCGACGGCGTACGGCCGGTAGCCGCCGCCTCCCAGGATCAGCAAGCGACCGTCGCAGTGCCGGTCCGCGAGTTCGACCACGCGGCGGTAGGCGTCGTGCATGCCGCGCACCGTGAGGCACAGGTCGGCGAGCGGATCGTCGCGGTGCCCGTCGGCGCCCGCCTGCAGCACGATCAGGTCGGGCCGGAACGCCGCCAGCGCCCGCGGCACCACGGCGTCGAACGCCTCGAGCCAGGCGGCGTCCTCGGTGAACGGCTCGAGCGGCACGTTCACCGACCAGCCGCGGCCGGCGCCGGTGCCGAGCTCGTAGCCGTGGCCGGTGCCGGGGAAGAGGTAGCGCCCCGACTCGTGGAGGCTGACGGTGAGGACGCGACCCTCCTCGTAGAACGCCTGCTGCACTCCGTCGCCGTGGTGCGCGTCGAGGTCGAGGTACGCCACCCGCCAGCCGCGGTCGAGGGCCCGGTGGATCGCCAGCGAGGCGTCGTCGTAGATGCAGAACCCGGAGGCTCGGTCGCGTTGGGCGTGGTGCAGTCCGCCCGCGAACGAGGCGGCGCGCCGGGTCGATCCGGAGAGGATCGCCTCGATCGCCGTGACGCTGGCGGCGCAGACCTCCCGGACCGCCTCGTGCATGCCGGGGAAGACCGGCGTGTCGGCGGTGCCGAGCCCGAAGCGGCGCGGATCGTCGACGCGGTCGCCGCGCGAGAGGCGGCGGACCGCCCGGACGTACTCGGGATCGTGCACCCGTTCGAGCTCGTGCGCGCGCAGCGGCGACGGCGCCAGGACCGCCCCGTCCGGCATCAGCTCCCAGGCGGTCAACAACTCGTAGAGCGCCTGCAGCCGATCGGGCCGGAACGGGTGCTCGCGCGACAGGCTCCAGCGCGTCAGGTCGGGGTGGTAGAGGAACCGGGCCGGCGCTGCGGCGGCCGTGTCCGAACCTCCGGCGGTCACGCCTCCTCCGTCGTCCGTTCCGGCGGCCAGGTCACCTCGTAGCCAGCTTCGCGGAGCGTCAGGGCCAGCCCGCGTCCGTCGATCGTGCCGACCCGGAGCACGAACCCGGCCACGTCCAGTTCGCTGCGGGTCGTGAGCACGCTGGCGACGTCGGCGCCGTGCTCGGCGATCAGGGTCAGCAGCCCGGCCAGTTCGCCCGGTCGGTTCGGCAGCTCGACCTCGATCCGGGTCGCGGCGCCGCCGACCCCGGTCATCCGGATCAGGGCGTCGAGGCAGTCGCTGGAGGTGACGATCCCTACCATCTCCTCCTCCTCGACGACCGGCATGGCTCCGATGGCGTGAGCGCGCAGCAGGCTCGCGACCTCGTCGATCGGGTCGAGCGGATGCGCGGTCCAGACCGGCGCGCTCATCAGGTCGCGCACCGGATCGGAGCCCTTCACGCCGGGCCGGGACTTCGGGTGCGCCGAGCCGACGGTGCGCAGGTCGCGGTCGGAGACGATCCCGACGACGCGGCCGTCCTCCGCGATCGGGAAGTGGCGCAGCTGGCGTTGGCCCATCAGTACGATCACGTCGTCGATCGGCATGTCCGGGGCGATCGCCACCACCGGACGGGTCATGATGTCGCGTACGAGCATCGTCCTCCTCGCAGTTCGGGTCGTGTTCCTCGGAAGCGTACCGTCACGGCCGGTCGGGCTCGGTCGCCTACCCGAACCGGTCGGGGAAGCGGGTCCGCAGCCGGTGGAACTCGCGGACCACCTCCTCCGGCGCCGCCGGCCCGATCCGGACCATCAGCGCGTTCGCGGCGTCCGAGCGGATCTCCGGGTCGCTGGTCGGCGTCGAGCGCAGCCCGGCCTTGCCGTAGAGGCGCTCGAGCAGCCGCTTGTACGCGAACGGCCGCAGGCCGGTGCGCGCCAGGTCGTAGTGCCAGACGTACTGAGTGGCGAACACCACGGTGTCGTCGAAGGCGCCGTCCGCGAACGCCGCCTCGAGCAGGCGCTCCGCCAGCCGTTCGCCGCGGACGGAGGGCGCCACCTCGATCGCGCCCAGCTCGATCAGGGCGCCGGTGCGGTCCTCGCCCCAGGTCTCGACCTCGCCGGGCGGGTGGAACGCCGCGTACCCGACCGTCGCGCCGTCCGCCTCCGCGATCCACACGACGCCGCGCGGGTCGCCGGCGATGTCGGCGAGCGCCTCGGCCTGCCGCTCGGGCGCGCGGAACACGTCGAGCTCCGGGTGGAGGGGCGGCGGTTCCGCTCCGGCCGCCAGGCGTCGTACGCGGACGCGGTCGGTCACGCCGGCGCGCCGTGGAGCACGGGCTCGGGCGCGTCGAGCGGGGGGTCGCTCGCGGCGTGCGGTGCGGGCATCGCGTCATCCTACCGTGGCCCCCCGGAGACCGGCCGGCGCCGGGGCCGGTGCTAGACTCCGCCGCATGGATCTCCTCGCCCACGCCGCGACCGGGGCGCGCCTCACACCCGATCAGGCGCTCGAGGCGCAGCGGGCGCCGCTGTTCGCGCTGGCCGGAGCGGCGGACGCGGTCCGGCGCGCCGCGACCGACCCGACCACGGTCACGTACCTGATCGACCGGAACGTGAACTACTCGAACGTCTGCACGATCGGCTGCGCCTTCTGCGGCTTCTACCGCACCCGGCGGCAGGAGGACGCCTACGTCCTCGACTTCGCGGAGATCTCCGCGAAGCTGCGCGAGCTCGAGGCGGTCGGCGGCACCCGCGTGCTGATGCAGGGGGGCGTGCACCCGACCCTGCCGTTCTCGTGGTACCTCGACCTGATCCGCCACATCCGGGCGCAGCACCCGACCCTCCGGATCGAGGCGTTCAGCCCCGAGGAGATCAAGGGCCTCCAGCAACTGACCGGCATGAGCGCCCGCGAGGTGCTCGCCGAGCTGCAGGCGGCCGGCCTGGACGGACTGCCCGGCGGCGGCGGCGAGATGCTGGTCGACGCCGTGCGGCACGCCCGGCACGTCTCGCCGGCGCGCATCTCGAGCGACGAGTGGATCGACGTCATGGACGCCGCGCAGTCGCTCGGTCTGTACACCACCGCGACGATGGTGATCGGCTTCGGCGAGACCGACGCGCAACGGATCGAGAGCCTGATGCGCCTGCGCGACCAGCAGGACCGGGCGCTCGCCCGCTACGGCGTCGGCTTCTCCGCGTTCATCTCCTGGACCCTGCAGACGAAGGGGGTCCGGATCGAGGGGAAGGCGCCGGGCGCCGGCCCGCACGACTACCTGCGCAACGTCGCCACCGCGCGGCTGGTGCTCGACAACGTGCCGAACCACCAGGCGTCGTGGCCGACGATGGGCTACAAGATCGCGCAATCGGCCTTGTTCTTCGGCTGCAACGACTTCGGCAGCACCATGCTCGAGGAGAACGTCGTGTCGCAGGCGGGGGCGAAGCATCGGGCCACGCCGGAGCGGGAGATCGTGCGGCAGATCCACGAGGCCGGCTACGTCCCGAAGCAGCGCGACAGCCTCTACGGGATCGTGCACGAACCGGACGTCGACGCGATGCTCGCCGCCAAGCCGGAGGTCGACCTGGCGGCCGTCTCGCCGTTCGCCTGAGCCGGCGCGAGGGACGTCCGCGACCGTGAGCGTGGAACCGCCCGCCGGCGTGCGCCTGCGCGTCGACCTGCTCGCGACCGGCATCGGCCACCCGGTCCGCGACGGCGTGGTCGTGCTCGACGGGACGGGGGAGGGGCGCCGGATCGCCTTCGTCGGGTCGCGCCACGACGCCTCGGTGCTCCACCCCGACCTTCCCGAACGGCGCGCCGGCTGGGCCGCGTCGCCGCGCCCGGCGAACGCCCACCTGCACCTGGACCTGTCCCGCATGCCGCTGCAGGAGGGGTCGTACGAGCGCTTCGTGGCGGCGGTGCTGGCGCACCAGCAGGAGGGCGGACGCGGACTCGCCGCGGCGCGCGACGGTCGGCGGGAGGTGGTCGCGAGCGGGGTGCGCGCGATCGGCGACGTCGTCACCGACGAGGCGGTGATGCACGAGCTGCTCGACGATGCCGAGCTGTCCGGGGTCGCCTACTGGGAGGTGATCGGTCCGGACCCGGCCGACGCGGACGCGATCTTCGAGCGGACCGTCGCCCGCCTGCGGGCGTTCCGCGCGCGCGCACGGTCCGGAGGCGTCCGGGTCGGACTCGCGCCGCACGCGCCCCACACCGTCTCGGCCCCGCTGCTCCGGAGGCTGGTCGAGCTGGCCGCGGCGAACGACCTGCCGCTCCAGATCCACGTCGCCGAAGCGCCGTCGGAGCGGCGCCTGCACGAACGGGGCGACGGACCGCTGCGCGAGGCGTTGGGGCCGTTCCTGGCCGAATGGCGGCCGTCGGGACGGTCGCCGGTCGGGTACCTGGACGACCTGGGGGTGCTGGAGGCGCGCCCGACGCTCGTGCACGGCGTCGACGTCGACGAGGCGGACGCCGCCCTGCTCGCCCGTTCCGGATGCCGCGTGGTCCACTGCCCCCGGTCGAACCGCGCGCTCGCCTGCGGCCGCTTCCCGTGGGCGCGCTACGCCCGGCACGGGATCGAGGTGGCCTTCGGCACCGACTCGCGCGGGTCGTCGCCGTCGCTCGACGTGCGCGACGAGGTGCATGCGGCCGGAGCGGTGCACGGGCGCGCGGCGTCCGCCGCGGCGCTGCTGCGCGCGGCCACGCTCGGCGGCCACCGGGCGCTCGGGTCGCGACCGGAGCGGCTTGAGCGGGGCGCGCCGGCTTCGGTCGTGACGTTCTGGGCCGGGGCGGCGCCGAACGCGTCGGAGGCGGCGTCGGCCGCCGAATGACCGGCCGCGGGCCGTCAAGCGACCGACGTCCGGGCCCGACCGCCGCGCGTATCCTCGAAGGGTTCGGGCGGCCGCCGTGGGTGCGCCGCCCCGATTCCTAGGAGGACGACATGAACGAAGCGCTCGTAGAGTTCCGTGACGACAACTTCGAGACCGAGTCGAAGGACGGCCTGGTGCTCGTCGATTTCTGGGCGCCGTGGTGCGGGCCGTGCCGCATGGTCGGTCCGGTCATCGAGGAACTCGCCGGCGAGTACCAGGGCAAGGTGAAGGTCGGCAAGCTGAACGTCGACGACCACCAGCGGACCGCCATGACCTTCCGCGTGATGTCGATCCCGACGGTCATCCTGTTCAAGGACGGGCAGCCGGTCGAGACGATGGTGGGCGCCCTGCCGAAGAGCCAGTACCAGGCGCGGGTCGAGAAGCACCTGGCCGCCTGAGGCGCGCGCCGCTTCGGCGGCGCGACGATCCGGACCGAACGATCCGGACCGAACG